>JAUYHF010000036.1 GCA_030690165.1 Deltaproteobacteria bacterium
CAAGTCTTACTGCTTCTTCCTTAAACTGCTTATCGTATTTCCTGTTCACTTTCCTTTCTTGCATTTCACACCTCCTTAGGTTATATGATTCTACTATAACCTAACCCTTTGGTGTGTCCACTATTTCGGGGGAGGTGCATAATACTGTTGTAAACTCTTTTTGGCTTTTTGATTTTTAATATTCCCTCCCTTATGGATGTAATAAGCGATTGGAATGAGTGCATTGTCTGATAAGTTAGGATGATTGATATATCCAATTTCAGGAAGAAGTTTGCATAGCTTTATTAAGCTATTTTTGATGTCGATCCAGTTTTTCTTAATTATGTTGATGTTCTTTAATGTAAATGATTCTAACTTGTATTTTACGGGAAGGTCAGACAAAACTAAACAAGCTCGCATAACAAAGTCCTGTGCGATATTTACTTTATCTTCTCTCATTGATTCAACCAATTCTTTTATTTCATCGCGTCCTTCATTCCATTGTGCTACTAAGTAAGAAAACAAAAGGTCAGATTTTTTTAGTGGCATGCCACCGCTATTAACCCTTGTGAACATTTTTACTACCGTGTCTGGATTTTGATTGTCAATGTCAAAATAATAAAGTCGGTTATCATTCAGCATTTCATAAAGTGTTTTGAGAGTTGCCACAATCTTTTCTCTGCGGTTCTCAAACTTTGCGATTAAAGTTTTTTTGTTTGACTTAACTGCCAATGGTTGTAAAGTTTCATTTACAAGAGTTGTAGCTCGGTCTGCATTCTTCCAAGTTAAAATCTTACCAACTTCAAACCACAATTTTCTGTCGTTTAAGAAAGTAGAATCTTCGTCACCAAGAAATTCAAAAAGCTCTTCTTCTTCAAGTATCCTTGTTTCTGTCGCTAAAAGGTTAATGTAAAGTTTTGATGTAACGAAATTTGAATCAACATTCTGAAGTCCTTTTCCACTTTTTTTATACTTGTAAGTGCCAGCCAATCCAAAGAATAAACTACTTAATCTTTGTTGTCCGTCAACTACTGCAAATACATCTGTTTCTAATAGATTCTTTGATACAGGTTCATTTTTAATTGGCTTGCTTTTGTTTTCAGAATATTCCCGAATAAATTTGTAGAGAGGATAGTTTCGACATGCCTCTGGTTTTAGCTTCCAAAAAATGAAATTCCCTATTGGGTAGTTACGAAACAAGGAGTCAAATAAATTTACAATGCGGTCATAGTCCCACACAAAATTTCTTTGGATTGGTGGTAAAAATATTTTCCCACCTTCAACGTCGGTAATTGCTTGCTTGATGCTTATTGATTTAAATTTCATTTCTGTTGTGGTTTGTCAATTTGATTTCTTGTCTGTCAGTTGATGTTGGCACTGTCGCCGTAGCATGACGACTAACTTGTTCATAGACGCAATTGTTTCGTATATACCCCTAACTTCGGGGTTGTAGACGAACCTGTTTCGTCAATCCCGATTCTGTCCGTTACGGCCATATTTATATTATTCATCATCTTTGCCGCGAATACGAATTCTATTTTCTTCTATAATCCACAAGCACTGCATCAGAGGTTCACGACTAATAAAAGGGATAATACCGCGAAAAACTTTAACAACGTGATGTTTTGACTGGATTCTGACCCTCAAAACAATAATGCCTGAAAATTCTTCCGGGGGATATGCTCTGATATCGGAAAAATCTGTGTCAAGGGTAACCAGCACACGTTGTTCATTTTTGCATGTATTTATGAGAATAGTGTCCCGAACACCTTGCAACTGTTGGTCGTTTACGGTCTTAGCATCATGTCCAGCAGTAATAAGCAGTTCTGCAATTTCAATCGGTAGGTTTTCATCTATCTTAAACTGCATATTTTCCTATGCTGTCACAAATACAAGTCTTTCACGAGACAGTTCAGCAGCGTAGGATATAGCTGCTTTGATATCTTCAGGATTCAGTGATGGATAACTTTTCAATATCTCTTTCTCACCGACCCCCTCTGCCAGATTATCCAAAATAACTGATACCATAATGCGTGTTCCTTTAATACAGGCTTTTCCATGACATACGAAGGGGTCAATAGTTATTCTTTCTCTCCAGTTCATATTTTTACCTCCTCATAGAACATAGTGATATGTTCGCCTATCCTTTTTATACGTTTGCATTAGCCGGATTAAATCACACTTCTTGGGTATGGGCAAGAAGGAATTATATGTCTGCCAGTTTAACCTTTATCAACCTTGACACATTTTAATCCTGTGTGTTAAATTAGCCCCATTAGAGGATCTTCTTATTCCATATTGCAATCAAGATGGCACTTATAACCCATCCCCACCCTACCCCTCCCCTTGAAAGGGAGGGAAATAATTCCCCCTCTCCATCAGGGAGAGGGCCAGGGTGAGGGTGGGTCAAATTAGTGTTACCTTGAATGCAAATTAGAATTAGCAATATTATGAAAACTCATAAGTATTCCCCTTCATTGGAAAGTTTTATAGACAAGGCCAAAACGGGCAATCTTATCCCTATATTCAGGGAGATTATGGCTGATATGGATACGCCTGTTTCTGCTTTTAGAAAAATTGACAATGGCGGTCCTGCATTTCTGTTTGAGAGCGTTGAAGGTGGTGAAAAGTGGGGAAGATACAGCCTGCTTGGTGTGGAGCCAAAGGTTATTTTCAAGAGCAAGGGTGATAATATAGAGATTATTTCAGGTTCTGAAAAGGATACAAGAAAGGGCGACCCTATAACCATTTTAAAGGAAATGCTTTCCGGATACAGGCCTGTGCCCGCTGGAGATTTACCAAGATTCTATGGCGGGGCTGTAGGCTATATCGGATATGATATGGTCAGATTTTTTGAGAATCTTCCTGATACTGGATTGTCTGACATAGGCATATATGACGGTTTTTTTGTTATTACCGATACTGTCCTTGTTTTTGATAATCTTGAGCATAAGATAAAGGTTGTGGCCAACGCCTTTATTGGAGACAGGGATAACCCCGCTGATATTTATGAAAAGGCAGTTAAGAAGATAGATGCGCTGGTAGAGAGGCTGAAAACATCTTCGCCAGAGGCTCAGAGGCCCAGAGAGTCAAAGAGTCAAAGAGCCAAAGAAATAATTTCTAACTTTACAAAAGAGGAGTTTATTAACGGTGTGCTTAAGGTGAAGGAATATATTCAGGCAGGGGATGCTATTCAGGTTGTCTTATCTCAGAGGTTTGAGACAGGGCTTGATGTGGAGCCGTTTGACATCTACAGGGCGCTCAGGATTATAAATCCGTCGCCTTATATGTTTTACTTAAGGTTGGACGGTATTGAACTGGTCGGTTCTTCGCCTGAGATACTCGTGAGGGTTGAGGAAGGCGGGATTGATGTCCGGCCTATTGCAGGCACCAGGCCGCGCGGCAAAGATAAGGCAACTGATAAAAAGCTGGAAGAGGAGCTTTTAAAAGACCCGAAGGAACTGGCAGAACATATAATGCTTGTGGATTTGGGAAGGAATGATGTGGGAAGGGTTGCCGAAACAGGGAGCGTTTCTGTAAATGAGCTTATGGTTGTTGAAAGATATTCCCATGTCATGCATATAGTATCAAATGTCCATGGACAGTTGAGACAGGATAAGGACAGCTTTGACGCCCTGCGCGCATGCTTTCCGGCAGGCACTTTAACAGGCGCCTCAAAGGTCAGGGCGATGGAGATTATTGAGGAGATAGAGCCTTGCAAGCGAGGCGCTTACGGCGGATCAGTGGGCTATTTCGGTTTTTCAGGCAATATGGATATGGCCATTACAATAAGGACTTTGGTTATAAAGAATGGTAAGATTTACATTCAGGCGGGCGCAGGCATTGTTGCCGATTCGGACCCTGAAAAGGAATATCAGGAGACCATAAACAAGGCAAAGGCAATGTTAAGGGCTGTGGAGATGGCAAGAGAGGGATTGGAATAATATGCTTCTAATGATTGACAATTACGATTCCTTTACCTACAACCTTGTCCAGTATTTTGGCGAACTGGGCGAGGATGTGAGGGTCTTTCGTAATGACAAGATTACGGTAAAGGAGATAGAAGGGATTAAGCCGGACAGGATTGTAATATCGCCTGGGCCATGCGATCCTGAGAAGGCAGGAGTCTCTGTTGAGGTTATCAAGAAATTTTCGGGAAAGATTCCTATGCTTGGCGTGTGTCTTGGACATCAGTCAATCGGCTATGCCTTTGGCGCAAAGATTGTACGGGCAGATAGACTTATGCACGGAAAGACATCTTCCATATATCACGACGGCAAAACCATATTTAAAAATATAGAAAATCCCTTTGAGGCAACACGGTATCATTCTCTTTTGATAAATAAAGACACCCTTCCTGATTGTCTTGAGATAAGCGCATGGACAAAGGAAGGGGAGATAATGGGCGTAAGGTATAAAAACAGGGGTCAGGGATCAGGGGTCGGGGGTCAGGAAAGATTTATTTTAGAAGGCGTCCAGTTTCATCCGGAGTCAATACTCACAAAGGCTGGAAAAGATATATTGAGGAATTTTCTGGAGTTGGCAAAGGGGCAGAAAAAGTTGTAACCTTATTCTTCCTCTCCCCTTGAGGGAGAGGGCAGGGTGAGGGGAAAGAAAAAGGAGGTAAAAATGAAAAGGCTGCATGAGCAATACATAATTGACAAGTCTGGCAGGAAAACTGCTGTTCTTCTCCCTGTTGGAGAATATGAAGAATTGATAGAAGACCTGCATGACCTTGCAGTGATTGCAGAGCGAAAAGATGAGCCGACAACGAGTTTTGATGAGCTGAAAAAAAGGTTGAAGGCTGATGGCATCATTTAAAATTGAATGGAAAGGTTCGTCGGAACGAGATATCCGCAATATTGATAGACAACATATTCATCGGATACTTAATGCTGTGGAAGCTCTTTCTGAAAATCCCTTCCCTATTCAGTTCAAAAAACTGCAAGGCTCTGAATCAAGTTATCGTATTCGTATTGGAGATTACAGAGTAATTTATCAGGTTGACACTCAAAATAGGATTATCACTATCTACCATGTTCGCCATAGGAAAGATGCTTATAAAGGCTGGAAAGAGTAAAATGAAATATATTTTTACAATCATTAACCATGCCTGTCATTGCGATGGACAAAGTCCCGAAGCAATCTCAGAGAAGGTTCCGCAATCGCTGCTCTGGCAGACAATGATTGCTGTTTGTGTCAGTTTTTTTGCAATGATATAGTGATTATGAGGGACACTTCCCGATTTAAGAGGATTATGAGGGACACTTCCCGATTTAAGGGAGAAACAGCCTGAAAATAATAGGGTCAGCGACCATTAAGTGATTGGAAACTGACGAGCAAGCAGGGGGGTAAGTGGAGCGAATCCAACAATACAAGTGCGGAATGACAAACAGGGGTTTTATGCACGATTATGAAGATATCTGAGTGAGAATGAAAGGTTAGAAAGTAAGGTGCTTCTTCTAATAAGGAGTATAAGATGAATCAGAAAATTGCTATTAGTATACCACGGGCAAAAATTGCTGAATTTTGTAAGAGGTATCGTATCCGTAAATTGTCGCTTTTTGGCTCTGTTCTGCGGAGTGATTTTAGACCTGATAGTGACATAGATGTTCTCATAGAGTTTGAACAAGGACATAGCACAGGTTTCTTTGGACTTGCTCATATGGAAAGAGAACTTTCTGAAATCTTTGGCGGAAAAAAAGTGGACATACGTACCCCTCAGGAATTGAGCAGATACTTCAAAAACGATGTGATCTCGCAAGCGGTGGTTCAATATGCAGAAGGATGATGCTATCAGGTTGCAACATATGCTTGATGCAGGCAGAGAGGCATTGTTATTTATTGCCGATAAATCAAGAGGCGGCCTTGATAACAACCGGATGCTTGTGCTTTCTCTTATAAAGGACATTGAGATTATTGGTGAAGCAGCCAATAAGGTTTCTTTAGATGTCAAAAATAAATACATAAATATCCCATGGTTGGATATTATTGGTATGCGTCATCATCTTATACACGGCTACTTTGATATTGACCTGAATATTGTATGGGATACAGTAACCAAAGATATTCCACCACTAATAATTGAGATTGAGAGGATACTTAAAGAAAAGGACAAGCCATGATTAAAGAAGCCATATCTAAAATAGTTAAAAATCAGGATTTGACCGAAGTTGAGATGATTGAGGTAATGAATGAGATTATGACTGGCGTGGCAAGCCCCGGCCAGATAGGCGCATTTATAACTGCATTGAGGATAAAGGGCGAGACAGTGGCTGAGATAACAGGCGCGGCGCGGGTTATGAGGGAGAAGGTTACCAAGATAGAAGTCAAAGGCAAAAAGGTGGTTGATACATGCGGAACAGGCGGGGATGAGACAATGACATTCAACATATCAACTGCCGCCGCATTTGTTGCGGCAGGCGCAGGGCTTACTGTGGCAAAACATGGCAACAGGTCGGTTTCTTCAAGGAGTGGAAGCGCGGATGTACTGAAGGCTTTGGGTGTAAATATTGAGGCAGATGCCGCAAAGGTTGAAGGGTGTCTTAAAGAAATCGGCATAGGCTTCTTATTTGCACCCCTTCTACATGGAGCAATGAAATATGCCGCCCCTGTTAGACGAGAGATAGGCATAAGGACAATATTCAATATCCTCGGCCCACTTACAAATCCAGCAGGCGCAAGATGTCAGGTGATCGGGGTTTATGACGATAGTCTTACGGATATTCTTGGAAAGGTTCTGGTAAATCTCGGCAGTGAACATGCCTTTGTTGTGAGAGGTGAAGACGGGCTTGATGAGATAACGCTTACAGATGAGACCAAGATTACAGAACTTAAGAATGGAGCTTTGCGGACATATCACATCAAGCCGGAGGATTTTGGATTTAAGAGGTGCGGGCTGGAAGATTTAAAGGGCGGGGACCCTGAACAAAATGCAGAGATGATACGCGCGGTATTAAAAGGCAAAAGGGGGGCGCAGTACGATGTGGTTTTGCTGAATGCTGCCGCTGCCATTTGCGCAGGCGGCATGGCCAATTCTATTGAAGAGGGGATATCTTGCGCAAGAGGCTCAATAGACAGCGGCAGTGCGTTGGACAAACTAAATAAGCTTGTGGAGATGACCAACAAATGATACTGGATGAGATTATAGGCAACAAAAAAAACGAATTGGACAGGCTGAAGGCTGATTTTCCTGTAAGGGGGCTTGTTCAGGGGCTGAAGATGCGCATTAAACAGCTTCCCCCGGCAATGGATTTTGTTAAGGCTGTAAAAGGCGGCGGCATAAAGATAATTGCGGAGGTGAAGAAGGCGTCCCCGTCAAAAGGGATTATCAGGAAGAATTTTGACCCTGTTGAGATAGCCCGGATATACGAGGCAAACGGCGCATCGGCAATATCAGTTCTCACAGAGGAAAAATATTTTCAGGGGCATATGGATTATTTAAGAGAGATAAAGGATAGGGTTTCTATCCCTGTTCTCCGGAAAGATTTTATATTTGACGAATATCAGGTTTATGAATCAAGGGCAGCAGGCGCGGATGCAATATTGCTTATAGCGGGCATTCTAAAAAAGGATAAAATAGACGAATTCCTTAAGTTAAGCCACAGCCTTGGAATGAGTTGCCTTGTAGAGGCACATAATGAAGATGAGTTGGAAAAGGTCTTATCAACAAAGGCAAGACTTATAGGCATCAACAACAGAGATTTAAAGACATTTAAGACAGATATTAAGACCACCCTTAATCTTATTGCAAAGATTCCGAAAGACAGGGTTGTTGTGAGTGAAAGCGGGATAAACAGCTACAACGATGTAGATATGCTGAAAAGAAAAGGCATTCATATCTTTCTTGTTGGCGAGCCGCTTATGAGAGAAAATGATATTGGAAAGAAATTGAGGGAGTTGAGGGGAATTGATTAAGGTAAAAATTTGCGGCATAACAAACCTTGAAGATGCGCTTGCGTCCTGTGAATATGGCGCAGATGCCATTGGGTTTATATTTCATAGAAAAAGCCCGAGGTTTGTTGAGACGGAGATAGCAAGGGAAATCGTTAAAGCCATACCGCCGTTTGTAACTACGGTAGGTGTGTTTGTTGATGAAGATGCAAACACAATAAATGAAATTGTCAAAGAGGTTGGCCTTCATGCGGTTCAGCTTCACGGCAATGAATCTCCTGAGTTTTGTGAAAACATTCAGAGCAAGATTATAAAGACATTCAGGATAAAAGGGGCGCGGGTTATTGGCATAGGGAGAGGAGAACAAGGGGTCAATAAAGAAATGGAACGATATAATGTTTCTGCATATCTATTGGATACATACAAAGAAGGTGTTGAGGGAGGTACTGGTGTTACCTTTAATTGGGGAGTTGCGAGAGATGCCACAAAGGTGGGAAAAATAATACTGGCCGGCGGTCTTACCACGGAAAATGTGAGGCAGGCTATAAATATAGTTATGCCTTATGCTGTGGATGTAAGCAGCGGAGTGGAAGAGATACCCGGAAAAAAGGATTTGAAAAAGGTAATGGATTTTATAGAAGCAGCAAAGGGGATAATATGAAAGTGCAAAGCGCAAAGCGCAAAGCGCAAAATTTGCCTGATAAAAACGGCCATTTCGGCATCTACGGCGGCAGATATATTTCTGAGACGCTGATGCCAGTGGTATTGGAGCTTGAAAAGTCATATCTTAAGTTTAGGAATGACAAAGATTTTAAGGCAGAACTGGCTTATTACCTAAAAGAGTATGTCGGCCGGCCCACCCCCCTTTATCTTGCAGAAAGGCTTACAAAGAAACTTGGCGGCGCAAAAATATATCTAAAAAGGGAAGACCTCTGCCATACAGGCGCTCATAAGATAAACAATACAATGGGCCAGATACTGCTCGCAAAGAGGATGGGGAAGAAACGAATTATTGCTGAGACAGGCGCAGGACAGCATGGTGTTGCAACAGCAACAGTGGCGGCTATGTTCGGCCTTGAGTGCGAGATATACATGGGCACAGAGGATATTGAGAGGCAGAAGCCGAATGTATTCAGGATGAAGCTACTTGGCGCAAAGGTCAATCCTGTCATTTCCGGCAGTAAGACACTGAAAGACGCCATGAATGAGGCGATCCGGGACTGGACAACCAATGTGTGGAACACCTTTTATATCATAGGAAGCGTGGCAGGTCCGCATCCGTATCCGATGATGGTGAGGGATTTTCAATCAGTCATAGGAGGAGAGGCAAGGGCGCAGATTAAGAAAATAACAGGAAGGCTTCCTGATTATCTTATTGCCTGCGTGGGTGGCGGCAGCAATGCCATGGGGCTTTTTTATCCCTTTATAGAAGACGAGAATGTAAAAATGGTTGGAGTGGAGGCAGCAGGGTTTGGTTTAAAAACCGGCAAACACGCGGCATCTATCTGCGCCGGAAGGGTCGGTGTTCTGCACGGCAGCAAGACCTATCTTTTGCATGACAGAGACGGCCAGATAATTCACACCCATTCTGTTTCAGCAGGCCTTGATTATCCGGGCGTCGGGCCCGAGCACAGCTTTCTGCATGATTCAGGCAGGGTTGAGTATGTCGCAATAACAGACAAAAATGCCCTGAATGCCTTTAAGGCGCTGTCATTGTCAGAAGGCATAATTCCTGCGCTTGAGAGTTCTCATGCAGTTGCATACGCAATGAAACTTGCGCCAAAACTTGGCAAAGACAAAGTAATTATTGCCAATCTGTCAGGGAGAGGGGATAAGGATTTGAATACTGCCGCAAAAGAGATGGGGATAGAGATATGACAAGCTGGGTTTCAAACCCAGTATCGTCAAAGGCAATAGAAATCTAAACAAAGGAGGATAAGAAAATGAAAAGGTATTTGATTAGCGTAACAGTTTTGGTTTTTGTATTATCTTTTGCTGGTTTTTCAAGGGCAGTAGAGCCGGCAAAAAATTTCAAAGACCCCTTAACCGGCATGGATTTTATCTTTGTCAAAGGCGGATGTTTTCAGATGGGAGACACATTTGGAGATGGGGAGAGTGATGAAAAACCAGTTCATGAAGTATGTGTGGACGACCTTTACATAGGCAAATATGAAGTTACACAGGCAGAATGGCAAAAGATAATGGGAAACAACCCGTCTTATTTCAAAGGCTGTGACAACTGCCCTGTAGAGAATGTAAGTTGGAATGACATTCAGGAATATATCAATAAACTCAATCAAAAGACGGGAAAGAAATACAGACTACCCACAGAAGCAAAATGGGAATATGCAGCAAGAAGCGGCGGTAAAAATGAAGAATATGCAGGGGGTAATAACATTGACAGTGTGGGGTGGTATGACGGTAATTCTGGCAGTAAAACCCATCCTGTAGGACAGAAGCAGCCCAATGGACTTGGGATATATGACATGAGCGGTAATGTATGGGAACGGGTGAATGACTGGTATGATGGGAACTATTATAAGAACGGCCCGAAGAATAATCCAAGAGGACCTGATAGTGGACAATACCGCGTGCTTCGCGGCGGTTCGTGGGATAGCGAACCGCAGCACTTGCGGGCACCTCACCGGGACTGGGACGAGCCGGCGCTACGGAACAGCGGCGGCGGGTTTCGTCTCTCTGTTTCCGCCCAGTAGTTATTTTCTGAGTTCTGATTTTCTATTTTCTGGGTTTTTTTAAATTCCCCCTTGAAAAAGGGGGACAAAGGGGGTTGTGATGGGGTGCAGGGGTTTCGCCCCTGCACGCGACATTTTTTGTAACTCAAACCTTCAGGTTTGAGATTTATATAAAGGGCGAAAGGAATAATATGAAGGGTCAATGGTCAAGGGTCAAGGGTCAAAAGTCGGAAAACAGAATAGAAGAAACTTTTGCAAGGCTTAAGGCAAGGGGTGAAAAGGCGCTTATAACATTTATTACAGCGGGAGACCCGAATCTTGAAAAAAGCAAAGAGATTATTTTTGAGCTTGAGAAATCTGGCGCTGATATTATTGAACTGGGCATACCTTTTTCAGACCCTATGGCAGATGGGCCAACCATCCAGGCTGCATCAGAAAGGGCGTTAAAAAGCGGCGCAACATTGCGGCATGTCCTGGATATGGTGAAAGATATAAGAACAAAGAGTTGTATCCCGATTATCCTCTTCGGTTATTACAACCCGATATTTGTTTACGGCGCAGAAAGGTTTGCCAGGGATGCTAAAGAGGCAGGGGTTGATGGAGTCCTTGTTGTTGACCTCCCTCCGGAAGAGGCTCTTGAATTAAAAATCCATACGGATAAAAACGGGCTTGACCTTATATTTCTTTTGACCCCTACAAGTGATGATAATCGGATGAGGCTTGTGGCAAGCCATGCAAGCGGGTTTATTTATTATGTCTCTGTTGCAGGGATTACAGGCGCAAGGAAGGAGTTATCAGATACAATCCGGGAATATGTAAAAAAGGTTAAGAGGTTTACACCCTTGCCAGTTGGCGTCGGATTTGGTATATCTACCCCAAAGCAGGCAGGAGAGGTGTCAAAATGGGCGGATGCGGTTATTGTGGGCAGCGCCATTGTCAATGTGATTGAGAAGAACCAGGATTCGCCTGATTTGGCAAAAAGGGTGGGGAGATTTGTGGCCCGGATTAAAAAAGGGATGGAAGTATGACACAGGAGAATAAAGAGATTTTCAAAAAAGTGGAAGACAATGAGGCGAGGGCAAAGGCCATTGAGGCAGAGTCGCAGCTTATTGGGAAAAGGCTTGTTGAGAAAGAATTTGAAAATGCCGAATTAAACAAAAAGATAAGGCTTATACAAACAGAGCTTGCCATATACCATGAGATTGACAGCATTACAAGCGAGGCTGTAGATATAAAGGCAATGTTAGACCGTATTATGGATATGGTGATAACGACCATTGATGCTGATGCCGGGACGCTTTACATGCTTGCCCCCGATAGATTCAATCGGGGGCTTGAAGATAACGGCGAGCTTGTATTCGAGGTTGTAAAGGGCCCTGCTGCAGACAGATTGAAAGGGGAAAGGATTAAGGTATGCGAGGGCATAGCCGGATGGATTGTAAGAACCGGTTTGCCTTATGTATCCCATGAGGTAGTAAACGATCCCCTCTGGAGCAGGGAGTTCGGCAAGAAGACAGGATATGCGCCGCAGGATATATTAGCCGTGCCTTTGAAGACAGAAAAAGGTGTTATAGGCGTAATAGAAGTGCTGAATAAAAAAGAGGGGGAGCCGTTTGAGAAGAGGGATTTGACTATCCTTACCGCTCTCGCCCTCCGTATATCCACTATACTGGAAAAGGCAAGGCTCTTTACTACACTTGACAGGTCTGTAAAGCAATTTGCCACACTCGCGGATGTTGATGCGCTTCTCAACTCCACCCTTGACCAGAAGGTCATAAGGAAAAGGGCTATGGAGGCTATAACCCTGCTTATGGATGCGGAGGTCGGCTCGCTTCTTCTTGTGGATGATGAGAAAAGGGAGTTGTATTTTGAGGTGGCGCTTGGCGAAAAGGGGGATAAGGTAAAGGAGATAAGGTTAAAGATGGGTGAAGGTATTGCAGGCTGGGTTGCCGAGTGCGGCGAACCTTTGCTTATTAATGATGTAAAAAAAGACCCGCGGTTTTATAAGTCAGCGGATAAGAAGACGGATTTTGTAACGAGAAATATGATATGCGTACCGGTAAAGGTTAAAGATAAAATCATCGGCGTCCTGCAGGCCATAAACAGAAAAGAATACGTATTTACAGAGGGAGACCTGAAACTCTTTCAGCTCTTCTCAAACCAGGTTGCAATAGCCCTTGACAATGCGCGGCTTTATGAGGAGATAAGGGAAACCTTTTTTGCGACAGCCGGGGCCCTGGCAGAGGCCATAGAAAAAAGGGACCCCTATACCGGCGGCCATACAAAAAGGGTTGTCCACTACAGTCTTGCAGCGGCAAAATATCTAAGCCTCCCGCCAAATGAAATAGAGCGTCTGAAGTTTTCCGCCATACTGCATGATATAGGAAAGATAGGTATTGAGGATAAGGTGCTGCGAAAGCCGGGGAAGTTAGATGACGCGGAAATAAAGATTATGAATATGCATCCGGCCCTGGGCGCTGATATAATGGGGCATATAAAAAAGCTTAAGGATTTGATACCAGGGATGATGTATCACCATGAAAGGCCTGATGGAAATGGTTATCCGGAGGGTTTAAAAGGCGGGGATATCCCGATAATTGCCCGGATAATCTCAGTTGCCGATACTTATGACGCTATGACAACCGACAGGCCTTACAGAAAGGGGCTTTCCAATCAGACTGCAATTGATGAGATAAAAAGATACGCAGGCTCTCAATTTGACAAAGATGTTGCCATGGCATTTGTCAAGGCATTTGAGGAAGGTGAGATAGGGAGATGACCGGCGACGAATTGATGCTCCAGAAATTTGGCAGAGATTTTCCCAAGGGCGCTGTCCTTTTCAGGGAAGGCGAACTTAATAAGGAGATGTATATTGTTCGCAGCGGCATGGTCAGGATAACAAAAAAGATAAGAGACATGGAGAAGGTTCTTGCCGTGCTGGGTCCAGGAGATTTTTTTGGAGAGATGGCAACACTTCTTGATAAGCCGCGTTCTGCAACGGCAGAGGTTGTGGAAGACAGCATCCTTATTGTTATGGACCCCCAAACCTTTAAGACCATGATATTAGGCAATGTTGACATCGCATTAAAGATAATAAAAAAACTTGCCGGCCGTCTGCTTGAGGCGGATGAAAAGATAGAAAATCTCATGCTCAAGGATAATATGAGCAGGGTCGTCCATATACTTATGCGCATGGCTGAAACCAGCGGCATAAAAGATGAAAATTGTGTAAGGGTAGGAATAACACCAGGCGAGCTTGCGCATGAGACAGGTATTGATGCCCATGTAGTAAAGGGATTGATGGAAAGATTGTCTCAGGCAAATATCGTTGCGCTTGAAGAAAAGGCTATAAATATTAAAGGCATTCATAAACTCAAGTTCCTTGATTTCCTGGAGATAGAGAAGGGAACGGGGAAGATATAATTGCAAATTGAAGATTGAAGATTGAAAAATGCAAAGTTAAAAAACTTCAAATTTACAATTTGCGCTTTTCAATCTTCATTTTGCAATGGAGCGAAGCGAGTAGGGGGGTATTGTGAGGATTAGGGTTCTTGGCTGTTACGGCGCTGAAATGCCGGGTTATAAGACCACTGGTTTTCTCATCAATGATGACACGCTTCTTGACGCCGGCACAGTGGTTTCGGTCCTTGGTATTGAGGAGCAGCTTAAAATAAACAATATCATCATAAGCCATACCCACCTTGATCATATAAAGGATATACAATTCCTGGCAGATAATGTAGCAGGGAAGAAAAATGGGCACATAAATTTGGTCAGCACCCACGGCGTCCTGGATATACTCAGGGCAAATGTGCTGAATAATATAATCTGGCCTGATTTTACGACTATCCCGTCTTTAGACGGACCGATACTTAAGTTTTTTCCTGTTAAGGGAAGGGAAGAGCATTCCATCGGGGATATTACGGTGTTGCCCATAAGGGTTAACCATACTGTTGAGGCGAGTGGTTATATTATAAGGGATAAAAGCTGCGCTTTTCTTTATACGGGGGATACCGGGCATACGGATTGGATATGGAATGCTGCTATGAAGGAGGATAACCTTAAAGCTATATTTGCAGAGACGTCATTCCCAAACAGTATGGCAGAACTGGCAGATATAAGCGGTCATCTGACAGCGGCGGGTCTTGGTGAGGAATTAAAAAAGCTTGGCAATAAAAAAGTCCCCGTGTATGTTTTCCACATGAAGCCGCAGTATCTGGATATAATTGAGCAGGAGATTGGGTTTTTAAATAACAAGAGGATTAAGGTTCTGAAACAGGGTGATGTGATAGAGATATAAAATTAACCCACCCTCACCTTAATCCTCTCCCTGAGGGAGAGGAAAGATTCCCTCCCCTTCAAGGGGAGGGTTAGGGTGGGGATGGGGTATAAAACATTTTCGGAGTAAAGCTGTCAACGGAGGTTTGTTTAATGATTCTTAAAAAAGAAATAGATTCTTCAGTGCGGCCGGAAGGGAAAAGGGTGAGGGTTCCCCGCGGCCTCTGGGTGAAGTGCGAGTTTTGCGGAGAGATAATATACAAAAAAGAAATAGAAGTGAATCTGGATGTCTGCCAGAAATGCAACTACCATTTCAGGATAGGCAGCCAAAAAAGGCTGGCAATGATCTTTGACGAGGGAAGCTTTGTTGAGTTTGATGCAGGGCTTGAATCGGTTGATGCGCTGGATTTTAAAGATGTGAAGAGGTATAAAGAAAGGCTTAAGGCCAGTCAGAAGACATTGCCTCATAATGATGCGCTGGTTTGCGGGGAAGGGCGCATAAACGGCCAAAGAATCATGGCTGCGATATTTGAATTTGAGTTTATGGGCGGAAGCATGGGCTCTGTTGTTGGCGAAAAGATCGCAAGGCTTGTTGAAAGGGCAGTGGATAATTACTGCGGCATTATCATATTTTCTTCTTCAGGCGGGGCAAGGATGCAGGAGGGCATATTCTCGCTTATGCAGATGGCCAAAACCTGCGCAACGCTGGGAAGACTAAGGAAGGCAGGGATTCCATATATATCTGTTCTTTTGGATCCTACAATGGGGGGTGTTACCGCTAGTTTTGCCATGCTTGGAGATATTATTATTGCAGAACCAAAGGCGCTCATAGGATTTGCGGGTCCGAGGGTTATTGAACAGACCATAAGACAAAAATTGCCTGAAGGCTTCCAGAGGGCAGAGTATCTGCTTGAGCACGGTGTAATAGATATGATAGTGGAACGAAAAAATATGAAATATACACTTGGAAAACTTCTTGCCATGCTTGCCCCGCAAAAGGACTCAGAGGTTAGAAATCAGTAGCAAGGTGGGCATTGCCCACCCTGCTTTATTTAAGGCATGCCAACCAAACCTTCCTATAATGATACCCTTAAATATCTTTACAGTCTTGAAAAATACGGTATAAGATTAGGGCTTGAAAGGATAAAGGCCCTCTTAGAATCTCTGGATAACCCGCAGGATAAATTGAATATAATCCATGTGGCTGGGACAAACGGCAAGGGCTCCACTGCTGCCGTTACAGCGTCTATCCTGTTTAAGGCAGGATATAAAGTGGGACTTTATACATCGCCGCATCTCGTCAGATTTAATGAGAGGATACGGATAAATGGTAAAGAAATACCGAATAAAAAGATAGCGGAGTTGGTGGAGAGGGTAAGAGACAGGGGGCAGGGGTCAGAGGCCAGGGGTCAGAACTACACCTTCTTTGAGTTCACTACAGCTATGGCATTCCTATATTTTGCGGAAGAAAAGGTTGATTTTGCTGTAATGGAGGTAGGTTTGGGCGGGAGATTAGATGCCACAAATGTAGGAAGGCCTCTTGTTTCCATAATAACAAATATTGCAAAAGACCATGAGGCGATGCTCGGGAACAGGATAGAAGATATAGCGTTTGAAAAGGGTGGAATAATAAAGAGAGGCGGTATTTTAATATCTGCTGAAACAAAGTCTGCGGCGCTGAATATCCTGAAGGCTGAGTGCAAAAGGAAGATGGCAAAATTTTATAGGCTTAAGAGGGATTTTTTTATAGATGACAGCAATAAAGAAGTCAGAAGCTTGTCCCCGAATGTTTCTATCGGGGATCAGAAGTTAGAAGCCGGAAACTTCACATTCAAGGGCAGGAGATGGATTTACTACGGCCTAAAGATGAATCTTTTAGGCAGACATCAATATTTGAATGCGGCATGCGCTCTTGCGGCATTGGAGATTTTGGAAGAAAAAGGTTTTCGCATTTCAGAATCTGCCGTAAGAAAGGGGCTGCATGGAGTTTTTTGGCCGGGGAGGCTTGAGTGCATATCTAAAAAACCCTTGATTGTTCTGGACTGCGCCCATAATCCGGCAGGCGCGGCTGTTTTAAGAGATGCTTTGGAAAACCGGTTTAATTATAAAAGGCTCTTTCTTGTGTTGGGTATAATGGCTGATAAGGATATTAAAGGGATATTATCAAAGCTTGCGCCTATTGCTGATATGGTGATACTCACGCGCCCACGGCTTGAAAGGGCCGCATCATTAGATTTGCTTTACAAACATGTTCCTGCATGCCTGCCCCTGCAAGCAGTAAGCAGGGGTATCAAGCGGGGAAAGGCCGGCCAGTATGCAGATAGGGTAAGGCGGATTGAGGGTGTTAAGGATGCCTGTTTGTACGCTATGGCCAAAGCTACCATTGATGACATGATATGTGTAACCGGTTCTGTCTTTACAGCAGGAGAGGCGAAGAAGGCCTTAAGACAATTGTAAAATGAAAATTGAACATTATAAATATAAGTCACCAGTCACCAGTCACCAGTCACCAGTCTTAACTCTTGTGTCTTGTGTCTTGTGGCTGGTGTCTGTAGTCTTGTGTCTGTCTCCGTCTATTGTCTTTGCAGATACTGGTTTGAAAGGAGAAGATCCAATGGAGATAACAGCCGATTCTCTAACCTATGACAAATCCAGCGACACATACTATGCTGAAGGGAATGTGATAGCGGTTCAGGGAAACTCATCTATCAGGGCTGATAAAATGACTGTTGATATGGATGCATCTCACGCTACGGCTATTGGAAATGTGGAGGCTCATTTTGAACAGGGGAACACATTAAAGGGAGACAGCCTTGAACTTGACATAGATACAAAGGTTGGCGTTGTTATTAACGGCAGGCTGTTTTTTAAAAAGGGGAATGTCCATGTTACAGGGGAGGAGATAAGAAAGACAGGCGATGAAAGTTATTCAGCCCATAAAGGGTTTTTTACAACATGCGACTGCGAGCCTGGACAGTCCCCTGCGTGGGGTTTTTACTCGTCTGACGCAGATGTAACATTTGGCGAATATCTTACCGCATGGAACAGTCTTTTTTATGTTAAGGCGGCGCCTGTATTTTATTTTCCTTATCTTGTATTTCCTGTGAAAAGAGAGCGTCAGACCGGTTTTTTAAGCCCGGAGGTTGGATACTCAAAACTCCGGGGTTTTAAGTTTGACAATAGTTTTTTCTGGGCAATATCCGATTCTACGGATGCCACTTTTTATTTTGATATAGAAAACAGCAGGGGTATCGGTGAAGGCATAGAATACAGATATGCGCTGACAAAAACTACGGAAGGTCAATTTTATTTTTACCATTTCAAAGAAAATGATATGGATAGGGTAAGGGAATTCAGAAAAGGGAGCAATAACCTATCCAGACCCAAGACCGCCGATGATAACAGATGGTTTCTGGAATACAAACACAGAGGGTTGTTGCCTTATGGCGTTAGTTTGAATGTGGATGTAAAAAAGGTAAGCGATGATGAGTATTTTATAGACTTTGGAAAGGATACTAATAAAAGGTCTTTGGAAAGCCTTGAGAGCAATATATCCCTTACAAAGACATGGAGCAAATTTAATCTTGTGACCCAGTTCAGATATTTTGATAATCTCCTTATCGCAGATAACAGTACAACCCTTCAGAGACTGCCTGAGATTGCCCTGACAGGCATAGACCAGCAGATAATGGATACCCCTTTTCATTTTGGATGGGAATCCTCATTTGTTAATTTTGATAGAAAAGAAGGCGCAACAGGCCAGCGCATTGATATGCACCCGACTGTATCACTGCCGTTAAATCCAGGAGGATATTTTGAATTTAAGCCGTCAGCCGGAGTAAGAGAGACATTCTACCAGGTGGCTGACCCTGCCAAGGATAAGAGATATTATGACAGAAGCATCTATGACCTTGGCACTGATGTTACAACGACGTTTGTAAATATATTTCCCATTGATGAGGGTGAAGGTGATGGATTAAAAAAGTTAAAGCACACAATCAGGCCGAAGATTATATACACATATATACCCGACGATGTTCAGGACGACCTTCCTATTTTTGACGGCGTTGACAGGATTGGAAAGAGAAATGATTTTACATATTCATTAAACACCATACTGACCGGCAAATTTTTGGAGGGCGGCAATTATAGCTATCGCGACTATATATATATGGATTTAAGCCAGATATATAATATAAATGAGACAACAAGGAAACTTACCTCTCTTACTGATAAGAGACGGCCTTTTTCCGATGTTACAGGAGAGATCAGACTACAACCTCTATCATGGACACTTATAACAGCAAAGGGCAAATACGATGCGTATGAAGGCTGGATGAACGAGTACGACGCATCTTTAGGATTATGGGATAAAAGAGGGGATAGATTAGATACGAGCTATAGATATACAAGAATAGACCCGATTACGCATACACCTATGGAATATCTTGAGTTGTCTCTGATAATTAAACCTGTGGAGTCCATTGACCTTACCTATCACAACAGGTATTCCTATAATGATAAGGAGACTATTGAAGCTGCTTATGGTCTTGCATACCGCCAGCAGTGCTGGGGCGCCCAGATTACCTATACAGAGAGGCTGGAGGAGAAGATGGTCATGCTCACATTTAATTTGCTTGGCATCGGGCAGGTTGGCGGTTTGAGTGAAAGAGTGCAGTGATCCCGAACTAAACCCATGCTGGACAAGATAAAAAAAACAATAAAAGAATTAAGTATGCTTGTCAGTGGAGACCGTATTGTCGTCGCTGTCTCCGGCGGCATAGATTCAGTTGTCCTGCTTCATGCGCTTATAGAGCTTGCAGCAGAATATAGGCTTTTTATCATCGTTGCCCACCTTAATCACTGTTTAAGAGGCAGGGAATCAGACAGGGACGAGGTATTTGTAAAGAGGCTTGCGGAAAAGTTAGGTGTAAAGTTTGTTTGTAAAAGGATGGATGTCCGCTTGCTTCTTAAAAAGGGTGATTCATTGCAGGATATTGCAAGAGAGGCAAGGTATTCATTCTTTGACAGGATTGCAAAAAGATATAAGGCAGACAGGATAGCTACAGGACATAATATGGACGACCAGGCTGAGACAGTGTTGATGAAATTTCTAAAAGGCGCAGGGCTTGGCGGTTTATGCGGTATTCCAAAGGTCAATGGAAAATATATAAGGCCGCTCATTGAGATAACCAGAAAAGAGATAGAGGAGTATGCTGAAGGCCGCAGGTTAAAGTTTGTAAAAGACAGCTCAAATAAAAGCGCTAAATATCTTCGCAACCGCATAAGGCTTAAACTTATACCCATTCTTGAGGAATATAATCCATCTCTTAAAAAAGATTTGGCCAGGCTTTCCCGTATCCTTGAGAGAGATGATGTGTATCTGAAAGACAAGGCAGGAGGCGCTTACAAAAGTATTGTGGTGAGGCGGGATAAAGACGTTGTTTCCCTATATTTAAAGAAGCTTAACAGATTACACGGCGCAATAAAGGCAAGGATTTTTTTTATGGCAGTAGAGGAACTTCTCGGCTCATCAAAAGGGTTTTATAGTTATCATGTTGAGGATTTTTTAAGGTTGTTATGCAGTGATGCCCCAAATCTCTCAATAAACCTTCCCAGCAAGTTAACGGTTTATAAAGAATACGATATTATTACAATAGAAAGAAGGCAGAAGGCGGAAAACAGAAGGCGGAAAACAGAGCAGCCAATCTTTTTTGAAAAAATATTAAAGATAAACGGCAAAACCAATGTTATTGCGGATAATGGGCGTAAGGTTGCAGAATTCAAAACAAAGATTCAACTTTATAATGGCGTCCTCCCCCTGTCCCCTCCAGAGGGGGATAGAAGAGGTGTCCCCCTTTGGAGGGGGATAAAGGGGGAGGACGCTCCTGCACCGAACATATCAATTGCCTATTTTGATTGCAATAAACTCAAATTTCCTATTTTGGTCAGAAACTTTAGACCAGGAGACAGTTTTGCGCCGTTTGGCATGAATGGTCATAAAAAGGTTAAAGACCTTTTTCAGGAAAAAAGAGTTGCAAGACGTAAAAGGGGTTTGATTCCCATTGTTGTTTCCGGGGGTGAGATAATCTGGGTTGCAGGCATAAGGCAGGCAGAGTGCGGGAAGATGGATTCAAATACAAAGAGGATATTAAAAATGGAGATTTATCCGCTTGCCTTCTAACCGGATTTAGTGATAATATGCCTGAAAATTTTGGAGAATGCGGTTACAAAAAAATGAAAAAACGTTGGATGGTCCGCTCTCCTGATGTTGAGCTTCAGGGCCTTTTTGGGAGAGAGCTAAAAATTTCTCCTTTGACAGCCCAGCTTTTAATAAACAGGGGCCTTGTCGAAATAGACAAGGCCTTTTCTTTTCTTTCCCCCTCCCTTAAGAACCTTCATGACCCGTTTGGCATGAAGGATATGGACAGGGCGACAGAGAGGATTATAAAGGCAATTAAAGGGAACGAAAAGATTGCTATCTATGGCGATTATGATGTTGACGGAACAACCGCCACAGCTCTTCTCTATCTTTTCTTCAGAGAGGTTGGTATTTGTGTCGACTATTTCATACCCGAAAGATTAAAAGAAGGCTACGGCCTTAACAATCAGGCTCTCCGGCATTTATTTGACTCAGGCGCAAGGCTTGTTATTACCACTGACTGCGGCATTACAAATTATGAAGAAGTATCTTTTGCCAATAGCATCGGACTGGATGTAATTATTACAGACCACCATGAACCATCTGATAGGCTCCCGCCTGCATACGCAATATTAAATCCAAAACAGCCTGAGTGCGCCTTTCCTTTTAAGGAGTTGGCCGGCGTCGGTGTTGCATTTAATCTTGTAATTGCCCTAAGAAGTAAGTTAAAGGAATGCGGTTACTTTGCAGACAACATTCCAAATCTTAAACATTACACCGATATTGTCGCGCTTGGAACTATTGCCGATATGGCGCCGCTCGTTGATGAAAACAGGATATTGGTGAAATACGGATTGGATGAACTTACCCTTGGCAAAAGGCCGGGGATACGGGCGCTGAAGGAGGTAAGCGGTTTAAACGGCATTGTAAAGGCAGGCTCTGTGGGGTTTCAGCTTGCCCCGCGCATAAATGCGGCAGGGAGATTGGATAATGCAGGTAAGGGGGTAAGGCTTCTCATTACAGATGATGATAAAGAGGCAATGGATATTGCCAGAGAATTAGACAGGGAAAATATTGACAGACAGAGATTGGAGAAGGGCATATTATCAGAGGCAGTAGAAATCATTGAGAAGGAAGAATTTGAGATTCATAAAAAAAAGGCTATTATTCTTGCAAAAGAAGGATGGCATCCCGGCGTCATCGGGATTGTAGCCTCAAGGCTCATAGACCGCTACCACAGGCCGACGATTATAATATCCTTGAAAGATGGCGTAGGCAGGGGTTCGGCGAGGGGGATAAAGAATTTTCATATCCTGGACGGATTAGATGCATGCAAAGATCTTTTGGAAAAATACGGCGGCCATAAAATGGCTGCCGGCCTTACAATCAGGATGGAGAATATAAAATTATTTGAATCAGCGTTTTATAATCTGGCTGAAAAAAACTTAACCCTTGAAGACCTTTTACCAGAGGTTTCGCTGGATTCGTATATTGCCCTGGACGAGCTGAATGAAAAGATGGTTCAGGAGATGGAAAGCCTTGCCCCCTTTGGCATGGCAAATCCTGAGCCGCTTCTCGGCGCCAGAGACGCCAGCATTGTCCAAAGCAAGGTGGTAGGCAATAATCATCTCAAGCTTAGGATAAAGCAGGGGTCAGGGGCCAGGGGGCAGGGGGCAACTGTATGGGACGGGATCGCATACAGAATGGGACAAAAACATCCGTTAAATGGAAATAACTTTGACATCGCCTTTATCCCGTATATTGATGAATGGAACGGGAACAGGAATTTGAGGCTTAAGGTAAAAGAGATAAACAGACCATAGAGAAAATATAGGAGACTATCTTTGGACAAAGAATTATTTAGAGAAAAACTCTTTTCCCTTATCGGTAAATTTGACAAGGACAAACATCATTACATTTCCAAAAACTATCTTGAGGCGCAGGTAAGGCAGGATTTTATCAATCCCATGTTTGAAGCCCTCGGCTGGGACATTGAGAATAAAAAAAGCCTTTCACCCTTTGACAGGGAGGTCATCCTTGAAAAAGGAGAGACCACAGGCAGGCCCGACTACAATTTCCGCATAGACGGCGCAACCAAATTCTTTATTGAGGCAAAGCCGCCCTCCGTTGCGCTTGATAACACAAATCACATCCTTCAGGCAAAGACCTATGCGTGGAGCACCAAAGAGGTATATTTTGTAATACTCACCGACTTTGAGGAATTCAAGCTCTTTGACGCATCACTCAAACCCAATCCCAAATATCCCAACGAAGGACTCATCTTTGATTTCAAATATGCAGACTATCTTAAAAACATAGACAAACTCTATCTTCTCTCAAAAGAAGAGGTTGAAAAAGGCTCTCTTGAAAGACTGCTGCCACGGGATGTTAAGAGCAAGAGACTCCGCATTCCTGTGGACAGGGCGTTTCTTGAAGACATGACAGAGTGGAGGGAAGAACTTGCAAAGGACATCCACAAGCGGAATTCTGAGCTTGATGTAAAAATCCTGAATGATGTTGTTCAGAAACTCCTTGATAGGATTATCTTCATCCGCATTGCAGAAGACAGGAAAATCAGAGACCCCCGCGAGCTTCAGGAGATTGTTGAGGTATGGAGGCACGAGGGCAAAAGAAAGCCTCTCTTAACGCATTTAAAAGACCTTTTCTCAGAAGTAAATTCAGACTTAAACGGCGATATCTTTAAACCCCATGCCTGCGAAACAATAGATATAGATTCCAATCTCCTTGCGGATATAATTGAAAACCTCTACTTTCCAAAATGCCGATACAGGTTTGATGTCATAGGCGTAGAACTTCTTGGCAGTATCTATGAGCGGTATCTCGGCAATACCATAAGGGTTACACCAAAACGGGTGGTGGTTGAGGAAAAGCCAGAGGTAAGAAAGGCAGGCGGTGTGTATTACACGCCGAAATATATTGTTGACTACATCGTCAAAAATACAGTCGGCAAACTCATAGAAGGCAAGACGCCGAAGCAGATTGGAAAAATCAAAATCCTTGACCCTGCATGCGGCTCAGGCTCGTTTCTTCTCGGCGCATATCAGTATCTTTTAGATTATCACCTTGAATATTACAGAAAGCATCCTAAAGAAGCGCAGACCATATCCTTTGATTTTTACCAAAAAGTAAGCCCTGAAGATTTGTCTCTGCCCCTGCGCACAAAGGCAAGGATTTTAAAGAACAATATATTCGGCGTTGACCTTGATGCGCAGGCAGTTGAAATCACCATGATGAGTTTATATCTCAAGGCTCTGGAAGGTGAAAGGAGTCTGCTGCCAAAGAAACAGGCTCTCCTGCCAAGCCTGACATATAACATAAAATGCGGAAACAGTTTGATAGGATATGATTTTTTTGATCAGGGCAAATTGTTTGGGTCCCCTTTTGGTGGGACAGGCATCTTGCCTGTCACCACAGGCTGGAAGCCTGTGCCACCAGAATCCACAAAGGTTGCACCTGCAATCTCAGAAGAAACAAAATCCCGCATCAACCCCTTTGACTGGAATTCCAAACAAGCGGGATTTGGTGAGATTATGGAGAATGGCGGATTTGATTGCGTGATAGGAAATCCTCCGTATGGCGCGGAACTTACGCCGCAAATAAAGGAATATTTCATTAAAAAATATGTTCACCAAAATTATCAGTTTGATAGTTATCTTCTTTTTATGGAAAAGACCATCGGTTTTTTGCGGGAGAACGGGTTTTGGGGAATGATTATTCCCAATACATGGCTTACAAATCTGCTTTTTAAAAACATTCGCAAATTTATGGTTGGACAGACCTCTATCAAAAACATCGTTCATTTTCTTGACAAAGTGTTTGCTCAAGCCACTGTCGATACTGAAATAGTTATAACGCAAAAAACTAATCCTAAAAACAACAAATGTAAAATTACTATTTTTGATAAAGGCGACGTGGTAAATGAAAATGACATTGCCCAGAAGAAATGGCAAAACAAGGCCGGTGATGTAATAAATGTCTTTATTGATGATAAAACAGAAAAAATTATCAATCAACTTGCAAAAGTCTCAAAACCTTTGGCAAGTTTCTGTAAAGTAACAGTAGGCATTAAACCATATCAAAAAGGTAAGGGCAAACCTCCGCAAACCGAAAGGGTTGTAAAAGAACGGATATACGATGCAACCAATAAGAAAAACGATACTTATAGAAGGTATCTACGAGGCAAGGATATAAATCGTTATACGATATGATCTTCCCCCGAAAAAGTGGACACAATGAAGAGTTGGTAGTAGCATAAAAGCCGTCTCTTAAAAAGGAGGTGTCCGATGGAAGGGGAAAAGGTCAGATTAAAGCGGTTTGACAAGGCGTTTAAGGTGCAAGCGGTTAAAATGGCGGCTGAAGAAGGCCAAAAAGCCTCAGAGGTAGCCCGCTCTTTGGGAATCCATGCCAATGTGTTTTACAACTGGAAAAGGAAGTATGCCCAGGATGGTGATAAAGCGTTTGTCGGTAAGGGCCA
>JAUYHF010000037.1 GCA_030690165.1 Deltaproteobacteria bacterium
TTCACTTGCTTTGAAGCCTTGAGCGCGAAGAACGGCTATATGGTCTCTCTCTTCGCTGGAGAGATGTTTATATGTTTGTTTGTGCATTCACTTAGGATACCTTCCTTTCCTAAGTGTTGCACTTCCTTATTGAACTGGGGAAATGATATATAAAGAATTTGTTAAAAAAGCGGTAAGGATATTTACACAAAAGAAAAAGGAAAAAGGAATACTGAAAAATAGAGTATTTCGTGGAAGGGCAGCAACTTCTTCATCAGATTTAGAAAATCTGTTTGCAGTGGCAATAGCGGAATCAATTCCTAAACAATACTCTATTTTAGTAGATTATCCTTTATCTATCAAAAAAGGAAGCATGAGAGCTTTGACATTATATCCAGACATATCAATAGTTAAAGGTAATGTTTTGAAAGGTGTTATTGAGTTTAAGATAGATTTAGGGTATCTGAAAAAGGAATGGATAAATCAACATAAAACTTCAATAAAACAACTTGAAAATGCTTCTATTTTAAAGTATAAAAAAAATGTAGGTACTATCAAAGCAAAAAAAGACTGTTTAAAAATATCAAAAAAACTAGCATCCTGCGTTGTTGTCTTGAGTAGTGAAAATAGTCACAACAGATTAGATAAATTTAAAACAGAATTAAAACCATACATACTATTTAAGCGTGATAATGACGATAATGGTGTACATCCAAATTCTTCAAAAATGGAGTCTAATGAAATAATCAAAAAAATACTCAAAGGTAAAACAGATTGGCCCGAATTTATAAATTATTTGGAAGTAAATTATCCTTAACAAATCGCTCCAGCGGATTGTGTGCAAGCACGCAACCGCTGACATCAGACGTTAGCCGTTCAAAGCTCAAATATAAGGAGAACAATGTGACTTCTCGAATGGGAAACATATTTCTTAGTTTAGTAATGATTTTATTTATAATTCCTACTTCCTTATTTGCAGTTGAATTAGACAGAGATTATACATTGATATACCAGTTTACTACTGATAAAGGATATAAGATTTATTATCCCGTTAGGAATGGTTATTTTTGGGCAAAACTTGGATTGAAGGAACAACTATTATTTTTAGATGGCATGAAAAATGGTGAGAGATTGCTTTACTTAAATGTTTACGAAAACAAAAATTCAGAGAATGTCATAAATAAAATATTAGAGGGTCTTGAAGTAGGTCAAGAAACTAATTTTAAATTATCAGAAATATCAGCACAAATAGACATGTTTTATGAGGACGCCGCAAACCTAAATATACCAGTAATAGAAGCTTATCGTTATGTAACTAAGAGAACAAAAGGCGCAACATCACTGGAGCTTGATAATTTAGCAGCAACATTAAGAAAAAAGTATAACCTGAAATAAATATTTCGATATACAGTAAGAATAAATGAACGGCTAACAACCAGATGGACGTGAACGAGAGGCACAGAACGCTTTTTAAGGTAGCGTGAGTTTTAAGTTTGCAAATCGTCTTTTTTGCTCTTTTACATCTTTGCAGTGCCTCTCGTCAGTCATCAAGGCGTTATGCCTTACGCCTTATGAATTGCCAATAACAAGTTAGTAGCTAAAGTAACTTAAAAAGGGGGTAACTCATGCATGGAATGAAAGAAATAATCCAGGAAGCAGCGTCTCTTCCGGTTGAGGAAAGGGCTATAGTTGTCGATTCACTGCTCCGAACGTTCAATCCTCCAAACACGGAAATCGAGAGAGAATGGGTAAGAGTTGCCAAGCGTCGGCTCGCAGAGTTACGATCTGGCAGCATAAAAGCAATTCCAGGAAGTGAGGTGTTTGCGAAAATCCGGGAGCGTTTCGAGAAGTGACCTTCTCGTTTCATCCCGAAGCAAAAGACGAGTTTAATGAAGCTATTGAATACTACAAAAATTGTGAACCAGGCCTCGGTTATGATTTTTCTATAGAGGTGCTTGCTACCATCCAAAACATTGTCAATGTGCCAGACGCGCAAGTGAGCCGTCTGTCGTTGCCTGCCTGCTTTTATAAAGATGAAAATATAAAAACCCTGGCAAGGGCAATAAATAACACCATTGATTTGCCAGGGCTTTATGAAAAAATGAAATTAGATTTTAGGCGTAATCCACATGCCTGAAGGCTTGTCTCTACGATTTGCTTGCCTCGTCTTTTTTAGCAGCCTCTATCAGATCATTGACAAACATATTGACATCGGTAGAGTGCATTGAGCATGCCATTGAAATAGGCTCACTGCCAAAGGCTGGGCAAGTAAAGCACCCTGAGCCGAAGTGTTTTGAAAAGACATCTTTTGTTGACGGCCACCGGGTGGTTACCTCGCCTGTGGTCATATCGCCCGAGATGTTGATAGTATTAACTGACATATTTTCCTCCTATTCTTATTTGATGATTTAAGTATACTCAAACTGTTTCCCATAGTATATGATTTTAGTCATAAAAAAAGCAAGGGGTTTGAAATGACAGCCGATAGAAAGCGCTTGACTAAAGACCGAAAACCTTTTAAAAGTACAATACACTATTTGTGGAAGCCTTTTAAGAGAGTTATAGTGAAAGTAATAAATAACTTGACATTTCTTTCTGTCATTCCCGAGGTTTTAATCGGGAATCCAGTATTAAAAACAAAAACATGGATGCCCGATAGAAACATTCGGGCATGACATAATCAGAAACTTACAGGAGGTATTTTATGCTGGAAAAAGTTCTAATCTTTGGTAAGGATACCTGCCCCTACACAACGGCAGCCCGTGAGGATTATGCCAAAAAGGGTTATGATGTGCAGTATGTAAATGTGAAACAGGATGCTGTTGGCATGGAAGAGATGTTGAAATATTCAAGAGGCAGGAAGGATGTGCCTGTTATTGTGGACGGGCAAAAGGTAACCATCGGTTTCGGCGGCACCTGAGGGGTTTAATAATGCTGGCAGGCTGCCAGTGTGAGAGGTAATGGGGTAAACAATTAAGAAGCCGATCATGTCGGCGGCTTTATCACACCGTCAGGGATCGGCTTTTTCTATTTGGGGGAATAGCAATAATGATAGAGACCGCGGCAGATATTATAAAAAATGCCATAGATAACTTAAGGAAGAACGGCGGCATAAAAACAGAAGATATCCCGGATATCATCATAGAAAGGCCGAAGAGGGATGAATTCGGTGATTATGCAACCAATGTGGCTATGCTGCTTGCGTCTAAAGAGGCCAGGCCGCCCAGACAGATTGCTGAAGTAATAGTAAAAGAGATAAAACCATCTGCATCTGTAAAGAAGGCTGAGATAGCAGGGCCTGGATTTATAAATATCTTCATGCAGGATGATTACTGGCTTAACCTTCTCAAAGAGGTCTATAGCCTTAAAGAGAGATACGGCACAAGCAATATCGGCGCAGGAAAAAAGGTTCAGGTGGAGTTTGTAAGCGCAAATCCCACAGGCCCGCTGCATATCGGCCACGGAAGGGGTGCGGCAGTTGGCGATGCGCTTGTAAATATATTAAAGGCAGCGGGATATGATGTTACAAAAGAATATTATATAAACGACAAAGGGCGGCAGATAGAAACACTGGGCAGGTCTGTATATCTCCGTTATCTGGAACTCTTTGGTAAAGGGGTGGAACTTCCGGAAGATGCATATAAAGGCGGCTATATAAAGGATTTGGCGGGTGATTATAAACAGAAGTTTGGCGATAGTTATGCCGTTATGGGATACAAGGAGGATGCTGTCAGCAAGTTTGCTGAATTTGCCAAGGGTGAGCTTTTGGAACATATTAAAAAAGACCTGCTGGATTTTGGCGTAGAATTTGATAAATGGTTCAGTGAAAACGACGACCTCTGCAATAAAAATTTTGTTACGAAGGCCATGGAAGAGCTTCAGACAAAAGGCGTTATATTTGAGGAAGAAGGGGCCAAGTGGTTTAGAACAACTACGTTCGGAGACGATAAAGACAGGGTTTTGAGAAAGGCAGACGGGGAGCTTACATATTTCGCTTCGGATATTGCCTATCACAAGAATAAAATGGAACGAGGCTTACATGGCATGGTAAATATCTGGGGGGCGGACCACCACGGTTATGAGGCGCGCGTACGGGCTGCGTTAAAGGCATTTGGCTATAATGACAGCGTTCTTAAAATAATCTTTATTCAGCTTGTATCTCTTCTGAGAAATGGCGTGCCGGTGCCGATGGGCAAAAGGGAAGGGGAGTTTGTTACATTAAGACAGGTTATAGATGAGGTTGGAAAAGACGCATGCCGGTTCTTCTTTCTTATGAGAAAATCAGATGCGCATCTTGACTTTGACCTGGAGCTTGCAAAAAAACAGACCCCTGAAAACCCTGTTTTCTATGTGCAGTATGCGCATGCCAGGATATGCAGTGTTGTAAAGCATGCGAAGGAAAAAAAGATTGCAATTCCGGATACAGAAGGTGTAAATATTAAGCTGTTGAGCATTAAAGAAGAATTGGATATTATAAAAAAACTCGCCTTTTTTCCTGATATTGTAAAAGGAAGCGCCATTGCCATGGAGCCGCACAGGATAACATTCTATCTTCAGGAACTGGCGGCTATGTTTCACCCCTATTATAACAAAAACAGGGTTGTAACAGAGGACGCAAAGCTGACAGACGCAAGACTATATTTATGCGAGGCTGTGAGGACAGTCCTGCAAAACGGTTTAAAGCTTTTAGGAATTTCTGCGCCTGAGGAGATGTGATGAAAAACTCAAAAATGTTCTATTTACTGCTTACTCTTGCTTTGACGCTATTCCTTTCAAATGGCAAAGAGATTATTGCGGCAGAAGGGGTTAAGGTCGCCATTATTCCGTGGAATGTAAATGCAGAAGAAGGTCTGGGGTATCTCAAAGATGCGGTTAATGACATGCTTGCATCGAGGATTGGCTCTGAACCAGCAATAGAGATTATAAAAGAGTCTGCCATTAAATCAGTTGTGTCTAAATATGGCAAGGAAGTGATAACAGAGGATATTGCAAAAAACATAGGCAAGGAAGTTAATGCAGATTATGTTATTTTTGGAAGCATTACAGTAATTGCAGACAGCGTGAGCATTGATGCCAGGACAATAGCTTTAAAAAAGGCTATATCGCCTGCATCTTTTGCCTCTCAAAGCAAAGGGCTGGGGAATCTCATATCACTGGTTGATGAAACGGCCAAAGATGCAAGGTTCAAGATATTAAATGCAGAAGGAATAAGCGCTTCTGCAGGCAGTCCTGCTCCATTCTCTTCTGCTCCATCCTCTCCTGCATATACAGGTAAATTTATTGCAAAGGAAAAACCTGCTGAAACACTAAAAGAGGGAGATTTTATAATCGCAGAAAAATCTAATACAAAGGGTGTCTGGCAGAGTTCTCAATTTGCCGCAGCAATGATATCTATAGATATCGCAGATGTTGATAATGACGGGAAAAATGAAATTGTCATGATTGACAGCCACAATCTCTTTATCTACCGGCTTAAAGGGCAAACGTTGGAGCTCGTAAAGGAATTCAAGGGAGATGTCTCTGTTAAAAATTATAGTGTATCAATTGCCGATATAAATAATAATGGCATCCCGGAAATTTATGTCACAAGAATGGCGAATGACAGATTGGATTCCTATGTGCTGGAATATAAAGATAATGAGTTTAAAACCATTGTGTCTGATTTGAAATGGTTTATAAGGGTAGTGAAAGATCCCAAGACAGGTCAGATACTCATTGGCCAGAAATATAGCGATACGCAGGGATATTTTGGCGCGGTGCAAAAACTTGATTGGAAAGATGGAAAACCGCAGGAAGTTAAGATTATAGACATACCAAAGGGCTTAAATTTATATAACTTTGAAATGGCGGATATGGACAGAGACGGGACAGTGGATGTTATTGCGCTGGATGAAAGATATTATCTGCGCATTTACAATAAAGATAAAGATGGGATATGGAAAGAATTATGGAAGAGCGGAGAATTTTACGGCGGGAGCCTGAATCGTCTGGAGCTTGGGGCGTCTTCAATCGGTCAGGAGGCGGGTGATTTTATAGATATAAAGGCAAGGATTGTTTATGCCGACCTTGATGGGGATGGATTGGGCGAGATAATAATCAGCAGAAATAACCCCGGCGTTTTAGGCCGTTACTTCAAACTGACCAGGTCTTATGATAATGGTGAAATTATAAACCTCAGATGGGAAGAAAATAGTCTTGAAGAAAACTGGAAGACAAAGAAGATTGACGGTTATATTGCGGATTATGTTGTAAATGATATAGATAATGACGGCCAGAAGGAGTTGGTGATATTGGTTGTTCTGGATGGTGGAACAGGAAAGAGTTATGTTATGGCCTATAAGACAAAGAAAATGCCTTCAGAATAGAGAAAGGTGGATTGCGGCAGGCCAAACTATCTTGGAATGACTGTCTTTAATATGTCTTCCACAAAGCTCTTTATTTCTGTCAGCCCTTTTTCAGTGGCTGCCTCAAACCTGAGAACCAGAACAGGCTGTGTATTGCTGGCCCGAATTAGCGCCCATCCGTAGTCAAATACGAGTCTTAAGCCGTCTATCCTGATTATATCTCTTACCGCCGGGAGACCCCTTTGTTTTTGGCTTATCGTTTCTGACAATCTATCTATTACACCAAACTTCTTATCATCAGGACAGTCAATCCGTATTTCAGGGGTTGTGCATGTCTTTGGCAGACCGGCAAGGAGGCTGGAAAATCGGACAGCCGGTTCTTTAAATCTGTGTTTTGAAAATATCTCCGCCAGTCTGCATGACGCATAAATTGCGTCATCATAGCCAAAATATCTGTCTGCAAAAAATATATGTCCGCTCATCTCGCCTGCAAAAATTGCCCCTGTTTCTTTCATCTTTGATTTTATCAGAGAATGGCCTGTCTTCCACATAATTGCATTGCCGCCCAGCCGCTCTATCTCATCGTACATAACCTGCGAACATTTAACATCGCCTATAAATTTAAGTTTTGACTTTTGACTTTTGACTTTTGATTTTTCTAATATATCTCTTGCAAATATTATCAGCAGTTGGTCTCCCCATATGATTGCGCCATTTTCATCAACAACACCAATTCTATCTGCATCGCCGTCATAGGCAATGCCAAAATCAGCCTTTTGGGTTTTAACAGTCTCTATCAAATCTTTTAAATTCTCTGGGATAGTAGGATCAGGATGATGATTAGGGAAATTGCCGTCCGGCTCGCAAAAAAGCTCTATAACATCGCAGCCCAATTCTCTTAAGAGTTTAGGCGCAACAGGGCCTGCTGTGCCGTTGCCTGCGTCAACAACGAGTTTAACAGGGGTCTTAATAGAACCCTTAAATTGCCTTTTCAAATAATCTATATACGCCGGAATAATATCGTAATATTCTATTTTCCCCCGACCCCTGTCCCCTGACCCTTGATACCTGCCTTCTATTATCTTCCTTATCTCCTGAATCTCTTGCCCATATATAGTCTGTTTGCCAACGGTTATCTTGAAGCCGTTGAACTCAGGAGGGTTATGGCTGCCTGTTATCATAATGCCGCCTTCAAGGCTTAGATGAAATATGGAGAAATATTGCAGGGGCGTTGGACATTCGCCAATATCCACGACATCAACACCGGTTGAAATTATCCCTTCAATCAATGCGTCTCTTAATATGTTTGAACTGAGTCTGACATCCCTGCCAACGTTGACTTTGAGCTTTGAGCTTTGATTTTTGACTTTTGAGCTTTGACTTGTGACTTGTGACTTGTGACTTTTGACTTTTGAATTAAGATATATCCCGTATGCCATGCCTACGGCTCTGGCCGCTTCAGCGGTCAGGTCTTTGTTAAATATCCCCCGGATATCGTATTGCCGGAATATCTCCGGATTAACGTTTGTAATCATCAGACAGCCTTTCTATATCGTCCTCGCCAAGGTATTCGCCGTTCTGCACTTCTATAATCTGCAGCGGAACCCTGCCCATATTTTCAAGCCGGTGTTTTGTTGACATGGGGATGTATGTGCTCTCATTGGGATGCACATCATAAACCTCTCTGTCCTTTGTAACGCGGGCTGTGCCTGAAACAACAACCCAGTGTTCGCTTCTGTGGCGGTGAATCTGAAGGCTGAGCCTTGCGCCCGGCTTTATGAACAGCCTTTTTATCTTATACCTTTCGCCGGTTTCAAGCACAGTGTATGCCCCCCACGGCCTCTCAACTGTCTTGTGAATAAGATATTCTTCTCTGCCATGTTTTTTTAATTCATCAACAATCTTTTTAACATCCTGCGCCTTTTCCTTTCGGCATACAAGGGTGGCGTCAGCCGTGTCAACAACAACCATATCCTTTAAACCAATAGTTGCAACAAGCCTGCCGCCGCTGAATACAATAGAATCCCTGCTCTCAACATCAATAACATTGCCTTTAATTATATTGCCGTTTACATCATGGGGAAGCGCCTCATCAAGGGCTGCCCAACTGCCGACGTCCGACCATCCGATATCAGCAGGCACAACCATCACATTTTTGCTCTTTTCAAGCACGGCATAGTCAATGGATACAGTGTCAAGTTCTGAATATACCCCTTCTATAACTTTTTTTTCGTCTTTCGTACCAATTGTCTTTTCTATCTTTAAAAGCCCGTTGTAGAGCGCCGGCATATATTTTTTAATCTCTTCAAGGATTGCGGATGTCTTCCATACGAAGATCCCGCTGTTCCAGAGATAATTGCTGTCTTTCAAGTATTTTTGCGCTGTTTTTGCATCCGGTTTTTCAGTAAATTTTTCTACCTTTCTAACCCCTGTCCCCTGACCCCTAACCCCTGCCTTTATATATCCATATCCTGTCTCCGGCCTTGATGGTTTTATGCCAAGGGTTACAAGCCAGTTGCCTTCCGCGCATTTTATTGCTGTTTTCAATGTTTCAATAAATATGTCTTCGCTGCGGATGTTGTGGTCAGCAGGCAGCACAATCATAATCGGATCGGTTTTTGTCTTCTTAAGATAAACTGCTGCAAGGCCTATTGCAGGCGCTGTGTTCCTGCCAAACGGCTCTGTAATTATTTTTAGCCGGCCTTTGTCCTCCCCCTTTATCCCCCTCATGGAGGGGGATAGGGGGAGGAGACCCTTAAGATGGATGCTTAAATCAAACGTCAGCTTTTCACTTGTTACAATAGAGATATTCTCCTCTGGCACAAAGCCGCGAAGCCTTTTTATTGTCTGTCTGATCATTGTGTCTTCGCCAACTATCTTTAACATCTGCTTTGGAGAACTCTCTCTGGACAGCGGCCAGAACCTTGTGCCTGCGCCGCCTGCCATAACCACGGCATGGATATTTTTGTTTGCAGGTTTCATATCACAGTGTCTCCTTCTACCTAACCCTCTCCAAGATATGCAGCCCTAAGTTGAGGATTTTTCAAAAGGGTATCTGCATCGCCTTGCATAACAACCCTTCCTGTCTCCAGAACATAGCCTTTATTTGCAAGCCGCAGCGCTGCATTGGCATTCTGCTCCACAAGAAGGATTGTCATACCTTCCTGATTTATCCTTTTTATTATCTCAAAGATTCTATCAACCATCATAGGCGCCAGCCCCAAAGACGGCTCGTCTAATAAAATGAGTTTCGGTCTTGCGATTAAGGCCCTTGCTATCGCAAGCATCTGCTGTTCGCCGCCGCTTAATGTCCCGCCGTATTGTTTAAGCCTCTCTTTCAATATCGGGAAATATGCAAATATATTTTCCATATCTTCTGTAACGGTTTTTCTGACCTCTGACCCCTGACCCCTGACCCCTGTTTTTATATACGCCCCCATTTCCATATTTTCCATAACAGTCAATTGCGGAAATATTCTTCTTCCCTCGGGAACATGAGATATGCCCATTTCAACAACAACATGCGTTGGAAGGCCATCTATCCTTTTACCCAAAAACTCTATCTTACCCTTCTTGGGACAAAGGACGGCTGAAATGGTGTTTAGCATTGTTGACTTGCCTGCGCCGTTTGCGCCGATAATTGCAGCAATCCCGCCCTGGCTTACATCAATGGAAACGTCTTTTAAGGCCTCAATATTTCCATAGGCAGTATAAATATGAGAAAGTTTAAGCATACTCTCTTCCAAGATACGCTTCAATAACCTTTTTATCCCGCCTTATCTCGTCGGGCAGGCCTTCGGCTATTTTTATGCCGTGGTCAAGGACAAAAACCCTGTCTGATATGCCCATTACAACCTTCATGTCATGCTCAATCAGGAGTATTGTAATGTCTTTATCCCGTATAAGCCGTATAAGCCATTTAAGGGATTCAGTTTCTTTAGGATTCATGCCTGCCGCAGGCTCATCCAGAAGCAAAAGGACAGGCCCGCTTGCAAGCGCCCTTGCAATTTCCAGCCTTTTCTGCTCGCCGTAAGAAAGATTTCTCGCCCAAA
>JAUYHF010000038.1 GCA_030690165.1 Deltaproteobacteria bacterium
CCATTGCTGGCTTGGAGTTTCAACTGGAATAAATCATATCTGGTAAACACTTTCAAAAGAGCTAAAATCAATCTTATAATCATAGGCGCACAAACCCGGCCCACTGTGCTCCCAAAAATCGCCTGGGTGCGCGAAATAGTCGCTGCAGCGGACCAGGCGGGAATTCCGGTGTTCTTAAAAATCAACCTTGTCCACATCTTTAGACGAACCGATGAACAGAGGAATCAGACATTCCAGGAAACCTTTAAATGGGCATTGAACGCCGAGGGTAAGTTGCGCCAGGAAATGCCGGGAAAGAAAGGATAAAAGTATGCCTGCTAAACTAATATTCATCAAGAGAAGTTTAAAATTTTGCCCTTTGGTAAAAGTAGGTTGCAAGGAGTGTTTTTTGCCACCTGCTTGCAAAGGGGAGGATGACCCGAATGTAGCGTTTAAACTTTATAAGCAGGTGGGAATATATCACATGAAGGAAATGCCGGGAAAGAGAGGATAGAATGGACAAGATTAAAGAACAGATTGCAATATTTCTACTCCACAGGGACAGTATACGCAGTTGGGAAGACCTTATAGAGTGCGAAAAAGAATCGTATTTATCAGAAGTAGCCCTCTTGATGAAAGTATCCCCCGACCTTGCAGCCCTGCTTGAGAAGTACGAGCAGACGAAGGACAAGGATGGGAACTACCACCTCAGCAAGGTTAGGATAATGAAGGAGAATCAGGACTTGCCGGAACTTGAGTGTTCTACTCACAAGAAAAACTATTCACCTGATACCTGTGAGGTATGTAATAGGTATGTGAAATATATATCCGCAGGGGAATGGCTACAGCGGTGGAACTTTGTCAAGGTGCTGGAGGTGAAACCATGAACAAAGCACAGCGTGAGCCGGATACCGGATTGACGGTAGACTTAAATTATCCAGAACATAAACATCCTCATGGCATAGAGGATACCCCACCTGATACATTCCAGATATGGGCATGTGATGAGTGTAGGCATATCTTTACCGATGAGGAAATCAGGCAGGATGCGGAGAATAATCAATGGGGGCATGCCTGTAAAGCACATCCGTGTAGAAAGGGACAAAGGTGCGAGAGCCACCTTGAGCCTTACATGCCCTTGATTGGAGGCAAGAAGTGACCATCCACTGCGGGAATAAGCCACTGAAAACTTGTCAAATGACAGTTGCGGAATATAGTTTAGTTAATTGTGCATACTCACGATGCAATAGGCCGGCAAAGTTCAGAGTGCCTCACCCTAAGATGGGTGTTGAATATGTCTGCGGAATACATGCACGGCCACTTGACCTGATGTTTAAGCGCATAAATAGCGTTGATAGGTGCGTGGAATTATGATAAATACCATCCACTGCGGTAACGT
>JAUYHF010000039.1 GCA_030690165.1 Deltaproteobacteria bacterium
GAGCCGACATCGAGGTGCCAAACCTGGCCGTCGATATGAACTCTTGGGCCAGATCAGCCTGTTATCCCCGGCGTACCTTTTATTCGTTGAGCGATGGCCATTCCATACAGAACCACCGGATCACTAAGACCTGCTTTCGCACCTGCTTGACTTGTAGGTCTTGCAGTTAAGCTCCCTTATGCCTTTACACTCGCCGGCTGGTTTCCAATCAGCCTGAGGGAACCTTCGCGCGCCTCCGTTACAATTTGGGAGGCGACCGCCCCAGTCAAACTACCCGCCTGGCACTGTCCCCAACCCGGATTACGGGTCAAGGTTAGAATTTCAGAATAATCAGGGTGGTATTTCAACATTGACTCCACCGAACCTAGCGGCCCGGCTTCAAAGTCTCCCACCTATCCTACACAGATTGTTCCAAAATCCAATACCAGGGTATAGTAAAGGTGCACGGGGTCTTTCCGTCTTGATGCGGGGAGCCAGCATCTTCACTGGCATTTCAAATTCGCTGAGTCCCTGGTTGAGACAGCGGGGCTATCGTTACGCCATTCATGCAGGTCGGAACTTACCCGACAAGGAATTTCGCTACCTTAGGACCGTTATAGTTACGGCCGCCGTTTACCGGGGCTTCGGTTCTCTGCTTCGCCTTGCGGCTGACAAATCTCCTTAACCTTCCGGCACCGGGCAGGCGTCAGACCCTATACATCCACTTTCGTGTTAGCAGAGTCCTGTGTTTTTGTTAAACAGTCGCAACCCCCATTTCTCTGCGACCTCCTCGGGCTATAAACCCTAGCGAGGCACCCCTTATCCCGAAGTTACGGGGCTAGATTGCTAAGTTCCTTAACCAGGGTTCTCTCAAGCGCCTTGGTATATTCTACCTACCTACCAGAGTCGGTTTGCAGTACGGGCGCCTAATTAACTCGCTACGAGGCTTTTCTTGAAAGTGTGGGCTTAGTCAGTTCGGTCTGCCTTGCGGCTTTCCTCCTCATAACCCATCAGCGTTGAATAGGAAAGCGGATTTACCTGCCTTCCCCGCCTTCTGGCTTGAACCGGGACAACCGTCACCCGGATGACCTACCCTCCTCCGTCCCCCCTTCGCTCAAATGTTAAACAGGCGGTACGGAAATATTAATCCGTTTTCCATCACCTACGCCTTTCGGCCTCGGCTTAGGTCCCGACTAACCCTGGGAAGATTAACTTTACCCAGGAAACCTTAGGTTTACGGCGTGCGGGTTTTACACCCGCATTGTACGCTACTTATCTCAGCATAAGCACTTCCAGGTCCTCCAGTGGTTCTTACGATCCACCTTCACAGGTTACTGGAAAGCTTCCCTACCACTTATAGAATCCGAAGATTCTGTAAATCCGCAGCTTCGGTAGCAGGCTTGAGCCCCGGTACATTTTCGGCGCAGCCCCACTAAACCAGTGAGCTGTTACGCTTTCTTTAAAGGATGGCTGCTTCTAAGCCAACCTCCTGGGTGTCTAAGTAGTTCCACATCCTTTTCCACTTAGCCTGCATTTAGGGACCTTAGCTGGCGGTCTGGGTTGTTCCCCTCTCGACCATAGAGCTTATCCCCTACGGACTGACTCCCGTGATACAATTAACCGGTATTCGGAGTTTGATTGGGTTTGGTACCCCGGTAAGGGCCCTAGCCCATTCAGTGCTCTACCCCCGGCAATTAATTTCACGAGGCTATACCTAAATATATTTCGGGAAGAACCAGCTATCACCAGTCTTGTTTAGCCTTTCACTCCTACCCACAGCTCATCTGAGCTTTTTGCAACAAACACCAGTTCGGACCTCCGCGAGGTGTTACCCTCGTTTCATCCTGGCCATGGGTAGATCGCCTGGCTTCGGGTCTACTATACGCGACTTGTCGCCCTTTTAAGACTCGCTTTCGCTACGGCTCCACCTTACGGCTTAACCTTGCCACGCACAGTAACTCGCTGAGTCATTATGCAAAAGGCACGCTCTCAGGCATTCCCCTTGCGGGGCATAGCCCTTGAACTGTTTGTAGGCATACGGTTTCAGGTTCTATTTCACTCCCCTTTCGGGGTTCTTTTCGCCTTTCCCTCACGGTACTAGTGCACTATCGGTCGTCAGGTAGTATTTAGCCTTGGATGATGGTCCACCCGGATTCCCACAGGATTTCTCGTGTCCTGTGGTACTTGGGATACCTCTAGGGTGTATTGGAATTTTACATACGGGGCTATCACCCTCTATGGCAGGCCTTTCCAGACCCTTCTGCTATTCCGCCACATCCCATATTGAGGTCCCGCAACCCCCCTTTGCAAGCAAAGAGGTTTGGGCTCTTCCCGTTTCGCTCGCCACTACTCAGGGAATCTCAATTGATTTATCTTCCTGAGGGTACTGAGATGTATCACTTCCCCTCGTTAGCCTCATTAGCCTATGTATTCAGCTAATGATGCCTGAGGTTTACTCAGGCAGGTTTCCCCATTCGGAAATCCCCGGATCAATGCCTGTTTAGCGGCTCCCCGAGGCTTATCGCAACTGTCTACGTCCTTCATCGCCTCCTGACGCCAAGGCATCCACCGTACGCCCTTAGTAGCTTGACCATAATAATTTTAAGCGCTTGGTTTCTGATTCTAAGCGTCTTGCTTTACCCTATTCAATTGTCAAAGAACACACCGTGCTTTGCACGGTATTGCAAAATGCAAATTGCAAATTTTAAAATGCAAAATAAGGATTTTTTTTAATTTTGCACTTTGCAATCTTCACTTTGCAATTATTTTTTTGGTGGAGGTAAGCGGGATCGAACCGCTGACCTTCTGGTTGCAAACCAGACGCTCTCCCAGCTGAGCTATACCCCCTCAACATACAAGGTTGAGGTCTAGGTTGAGGTTGAGTAAAAGATTTTTTTCTTAACCTTAACCTCTACCTTAACCTGCTTTTACTGGTGGGCCTGGAAAGATTTGAACTTTCGACCCCACGCTTATCAAGCGTGTGCTCTAACCAACTGAGCTACAGGCCCATTTCATCTGAACCCAGAACCCAGAATTCAGAATAATTTTCTCTTCCTGACTTCTGATTCCTGATTCCTGGCTCCTGTAACTTTTGTCCCCTCAAAACTAAATAGCAACTTGTCAGCCTGTCAATTAAGGATTTGAAACCGGGCGAACCGAGATTCGCCCGGACATATTCTTCCTTAGAAAGGAGGTGATCCAGCCGCAGGTTCCCCTACGGCTACCTTGTTACGACTTCACCCCAATCACCGGCCATACCTTAGGCGACTGCCCCCTTGCGGTTAGCATACCGACTTCTGGTATAACAGGCTTTCGTGGTGTGACGGGCGGTGTGTACAAGGCCCGGGAACGTATTCACCGCGGCGTTCTGATCCGCGATTACTAGCGATTCCAGCTTCATGGAGTCGAGTTGCAGACTCCAATCCGAACTGAGACCGGTTTTTTGGGATTGGCTTGCCTTCGCAGGCTTGCAGCCCTTTGTACCGGCCATTGTAGCACGTGTGTAGCCCTAGGCATAAGGGCCATGATGACTTGACGTCATCCCCACCTTCCTCCAGCTTAACGCTGGCAGTTCCCATAGAGTGCCCAGCATTACCTGATGGCAACTAAGGGTAAGGGTTGCGCTCGTTGCGGGACTTAACCCAACACCTCACGGCACGAGCTGACGACAGCCATGCAGCACCTGTCTTGGGGCTCCTCTTGCGAGGCACTTCTCTGTTTCCAGAAAATTCCCCAGATGTCAAGCCTAGGTAAGGTTCTTCGCGTAGCGTCGAATTGAACCACATGCTCCACCGCTTGTGCGGGCCCCCGTCAATTCCTTTGAGTTTCAACCTTGCGGCCGTACTCCCCAGGCGGAACACTTAATGCGTTAGCTGCGACACCGGAGGATTTAACTCCCCCGACACCTAGTGTTCATCGTTTAGGGCGTGGACTACCAGGGTATCTAATCCTGTTTGCTCCCCACGCTTTCGCGCCTCAGTGTCAGTATCGGTCCAGGGGGTCGCCTTCGCCACAGATGTTCTTCCTGATATCTACGCATTTCACCGCTACACCAGGAATTCCACCCCCCTCTCCCGTACTCAAGCCCGGCAGTATCATGGGCAATTCCTCAGTTAAGCCGAGGGCTTTCACCTATGACTTACCAAGCCACCTACGCGCCCTTTACGCCCAATAATTCCGAGCAACGCTTGCATCCTACGTATTACCGCGGCTGCTGGCACGTAGTTAGCCGATGCTTCCTTTGGGGGTACCGTCAATTCTGATGGATATTAGCCACCAGATTTTTCTTCCCCCCCGACAGAGGTTTACGATCCGAAAACCTTCTTCCCTCACGCGGCGTCGCTGCGTCAGGCTTTCGCCCCTTGCGCAAGATTCCCCACTGCTGCCTCCCGTAGGAGTCTGGCCCGTGTTTCAGTGCCAGTGTGGCTGATCGTCCTCTCAGACCAGCTACCCGTCTTAGCCTTGGTAGGCCGTTACCCTGCCAACAAGCTGATGGGACGCGGGCTCATCCATAAGCGATAGATTCCGAAGAATCCCCATCTTCAACCACGGAACTAAAGTCCTGTGGTCTTATCCGGTATTAGGCCCCCTTTCGGAAGGTTATCCCGGTCTTATGGGTAGATTACCCACGCGTTACTCACCCGTTCGCCGCTTTACTCATGGAGTTGCCCCCACTTTCTCGCTCGACTTGCATGTGTTAGGCGCGCCGCTAGCGTTCGCTCTGAGCCAGGATCAAACTCTCCACTTAAATCCTGAAAACTTAATTATAGAAATTTGACAGACTTGACAGTTGCTATTTAGTTTTCAAAGAACAAGTCTTTATTGAATTATAAAACAGTTTCCAAATGCGGGCAATCCAAATACATGCTTACCGCACCAAAGAAAGAAGGATACTTATATAGCAATTTGATTTCTATGTCAAGAAAAAAGTTTTTATTGTTTCTAAGTATAGTTCTATAGCCTCTTTGATGTTGGCTAAAACCTCTTCAAAAGAATCACCCTGTGATTGTAGCCCTTCATGTTCAGGACCCTACTTCCCCAGCCTCTCCTTCAGCAACCTATTCAACACCTGCGGGTTGGCCTGGCCTTTGGTGGCCTTCATTGTCTGGCCCACAAAAAAGCTGAAGAGTTTTTCTTTGCCTGCCTTGTAATCCGCAAGCTCTTTGGGGTTGGCGTTTATTATTTCATCTATCGCCTTTAGAATTGCGCCCTCATCTGAAACCTGGACAAACCCTTTTTCTTTTACTATCGCATCAGGCTCTTTGCCTGTCTTGTAAACCTCTTCAAACACCTCTTTTGCAGTTTTGAGATTAACAGCGCCTGCGTCAACCATCCTGATAAGTTTTACAAGTTTTTCAGGACTTACAGGACACTCCTTCGCCTCCCTATTATCCTCTTTCAATAACCTCAAAAGCTCTCCCATAATCCAGTTGGACACGACTTTTGGCTGGTTAAAGAGTCTGACGCTTTCCTCATAATAATTTGCCAGTTCCTTTGTTGCAGTCAAGACCCCTGCATCGTATGAGGGTATGCCATATTCCCTCACAAACCTCTCCCTCTTTTCTGCTGGAAGTTCAGTAAGCGTGCCTCTTATCTCCTCTATCCATGCCTCGTCAACCATAAGCGGTAAAAGGTCAGGATCGGGGAAATAGCGGTAATCGTGTGCCTCTTCCTTGCTCCGCATGGAGATGGTTATCCCCTTGTTGGAATCAAAGAGCCGCGTCTCCTGCACTATCTTGCCGCCGTCTTCCACTATTTCTATCTGCCGGTTTATCTCATATTCAATTGCCTTTTGCACAAACCTGAATGAATTTATATTCTTGAGCTCCGCCTTTGTGCCGAATTCCTTTTGACCCCTTGGCCTTACAGAGACATTGGCATCGCACCGGAAGCTCCCCTCCTCCATATTGCCGTCGCAGATTTCAAGATAGACAAGAATATCGCGCAAGGCCTTCAGATATTCCACTGCCTCTTCCGCTGTCCTTATGTCAGGTTCGCTCACAATCTCTATTAACGGCACGCCTGCCCTGTTCAGGTCAACAAAACTAAATCCCTCATCCTCAAATGTTTCGCCGTGGAGGAGTTTGCCAGCGTCCTCTTCCATGTGTATCCTTGTTATGCCGATGCGCCTTTTTTCGCCATTGACCTCAATATCAATATAGCCCTTCTGCGTCAGCGGCTCATTATACTGGGATATCTGATACCCTTTCGGCAAGTCAGGATAAAAATAATTTTTCCTCGCAAAGATACTTTTGTTATTTACCCTGCAATCCGTTGCAATGGCCATCTTTACCGCAAACTCCACTGCCTTTTTATTTAAAACAGGCAATGTCCCCGGCATACCCAGACACACAGGACAGACCTGCGTATTCGCCTCTGCGCCGAATTTTGTGGAGCATCCGCAAAAGACCTTTGAATTCGTCAAAAGCTGGGCATGGATTTCAAGACCGATTACTGCTTCGTATGTCATGGTTCACCTCATCTTAAATATAGGGTTTAGGGATTGGGGTACTTACTCCATCCTGCATACCTTTTCAAACCGTTTCCTCCTGAGAAAACGTCCGATATTCAACTCTAATGTTTGGATAAGTCTTTTATTATCTGAACGAAATATCCTTTTTGCTATGGAAGGGATGGAGTAAAAATGCCTGTATGCTGATATAAGCCCTTCCAAGAGTTGTTCCTGCGTAAGTTTTGGGTGTTTGAAGACTACATGATTGGCGTCATACTTGTCCCACTCTGTATGAATGAGCCTCCCTGCATCCTTCATCTCCTGAAAGAGTTTTGTTCCGGGAAGGGGCGTGAGGATGTAAAAATTGGCTGCGTCTAACTTTACATCAATTGCAAACTCCACCGTGTTCTTAAATACATACTCATCATCCTCATCAAGGCCAAAGATAAATGAGCCGAATATGCTGATACCTGCATCATGTATCTTTTTAAAAGACTCTTTGAACTGCTCCACCTTATTAAATGATTTCCTCATCAGGGCCAGATTTTTTTCAGATATGGATTCTATGCCTATGAATATCCACTGACATCCGCTTTCAGCAGCCAGTTTCAGGAGTTCCGCGTCATTTGCAATCAGACTGTCTCCCTGACACGACCACTTTTTATTGAGAGGTATCATCTCCCTGAACAATTTCTTTGCATATACCTTATTGCCATACAGGTTATCGTCTGCAAAAAAGACCATCCTGTCTTTCAGAGACTTTAATTCCTCTATCACCTCCGGTATTGGCCTATATCTGAAGCCCTTTCCCCAAAATTGGGTTACAGAACAATAGTGACAATCATGCGGACATCCTCGGGAAGCCATGAGCAGACTGCTTGAGAAATATCTTTCCTTTTTAAGCAAGTCCAGCCGCGGTTTTGGCAGATTTACAAGGGAATGCTGGCCTGTGCCTCTGTATGTTTTTTTCAGCCTTCCGTGTATAAAATCATCCAACGCTGTTGGCCAAACATCCTCTGCCTCGCCTATAACAACCGAGTCTGCATATTGAGACGCCTCTTCAGGCAGCATCGATACATGTATTCCGCCTATGATGACGGGGATGCCTCTTTTCCTGAATTCCAGCGCTATCTCATAGGCGCGCGGCGCAAGCGCAGTCATAGTGGTTATCCCCACCAGGTCTGGCTTGGCGTCAAAATCAATATCCTCAATATTGTCATCTATTATACTGACTTCAAAGCGGTCATCGGTCAGGCCTGCGATTGTGGGAAGGCTCAATTGAGGGATAGGATATTTTCCCTTCCTCCTGCCAGCGCCGAGGTTTTTCTTATGCGCAGGATATATTAGCGTTAGTTTATATTTCAAAGGATTCCATCATTCTACGTAAGAAATTAAAGAAATATCCTGCCACAGCAAGATAACTATCACAAGCAAAATAAAATTTGAAGAATAAAGAAAGATATTACTTTTTCAGTATCCTCAAAACCTCTTTCAGCGGCCTTGTATTTAATACATCCTTTTTCTCCAGCCAGCCTCTGCGGGCAGTGTGGATGCCGAATCTGATAAAATCCATATGTTGTCTGTTGTGGGAATCCGTGGATATGGCGACCATAACACCCATATCCTTTGCAAGCCTTAAATAGCTGTCATTTAAATCAAGCCTTTCAGGATAGCTGTTAAGCTCAAGGATTACATTATACTTTTTAGCCGCCTGCATAAGTCTCGACATATCAACAGGATACGGTTCCCTTGCTGCAATAATCCTTCCTGTAGGATGGGCTATGATGTTTACAAGGCCGGTTGCCATAGCCGTTATAATCCTGTCTGTCATATCTTCCATTGTCATATTGAATCTTGAATGAACAGCCCCCACTACGCAATCAAGCTTTTTTAAAACATCCGCGTCCAGATCAAGGGAGCCGTCTCCCTTTATATCAACCTCAGTCCCAGTTAATATGCGGAAGCCTTTAAACTGGCTATTTATTCTGTCTATCTCTTTAATCTGCTTCAAAACCCTTGGCTCATCAAGACCATGAGTAATGCCCAGTGCCTTTGAATGATCTGTTACGGCAATATATTCGTATCTTTTTTGCATTGCATAGGCAACCATTTCTTCCAGCGTATGGATTCCGTCGCTCTCTATTGTATGAACATGCAGGTCGCCTTTTATATCTTTAATCTCTATCAGTTTTGGCAGACTGCCTTTTTCAGCAGCCTCAATCTCTCCCATATTTTCTCTGATTTCCGGCGGTATGAAAGGCAGACCCACGGCCTTATACACATCCTCTTCGGTCCTTCCTGCAATCCATTTATCCGTCTTCTCATCAAACACGCCGTATTCGCTGATCTTAAGCCCCATTCGCTTTGCCCTGTCACGGATGGCAATATTGTGCGACTTTGAGCCTGTAAAATACTGGAGCGCAGAGCCGAATGATTTTTCCTCCAACACCCTGACATCTACTTGCAGATTGCACTTCAGCATGACCGTTGATTTCGTTTCGCCCTTTGCAAGCACATCTTTCACATCAGGATATTTTACAAACCTCTCCATCACCACCGCGCCTTTTTTGCATGTTACCAGAATATCCACATCGCCGATGGTATCCTTCCACCGCCTCAAACTTCCCGCAGGTTCAACTTTTATTACCCCTGGAATCTTTTTCAGATAATCTATCAGAGGTTCGGCATAAGACAATGCAAGTGATATTCTGAAACGTCCTTTATGGGATTTAAGCTCTTCTATGGCCTTTAATATCTTTTCCTCTGTCTTTTCCCCCATGTGCGGCAGATCTCTGAGCTTGCCGTCTCTTGCAGCCTTTTCCAGTTCTTCAACGCTTTTGATGCCCAGCTTATCGTACAAAAGCTGAACCTTTTTAGGCCCAATGCCCGACACCTCCAGAAGATCAAGAAGACCCGGCGGCAGTTCCTTTAAAAGCTCGTCATGAAATTTGCACTTTCCGGTCTTGATGATTTCAACTATCTTCTCATGGATGCTCTTACCGATACCTTTGATATCCTCAAGCTCTTTTTCATCCCGCAGAACAACAGACCGTAAACTCTCAGGAAGCCCCCCAATGATGAGCGCAGCATTCCGGTAAGAGCGCACCCTGAAAGGGTTTTCGTTCTTTATCTCCAACAGGTCTGCGATGTCTTCAAATATTTTTGCAATGTCTGGGTTTTCCATAATTTGGATAGTTTTTAAATTATATCTTGTGCACTATAATATGCAACTAAAAATTATTTTCCTTGTTTTATAATAGGGCTAAAATATATCGGCCAAATTTTCCCCCTTGACTCTCCGCATAAGTTGACCTAAAATTCACCAAAAGGTGCATGTAGACATAAAAACAATGTTAGGCCTATGCAAAAATTCATAAAAATGGTTAAACATTAGATATGCATTTCAAGATAAAAGGGGAAATTCGGGAGATTGAAATCATTGCAACAGGGCATGGAATAAAGAATTTGAATCGTTTAAACAAGGTGCATGGAAAAGCAAACTGGAGAAAACTAAAAGGCATTTGCAATGTAGAACTGGAAGATGGCGCTGTTTTGAAGGCGGAAGTTCATTGGTATGAAGGACACGGCATAGGGAAGAAAGAAATAAAAATCAAAAGGTATTTATGAGGAGGTAACTATGAGAAAGCATTTTATGATATGTGTAGATAATCGTGGCTACGAGTCGTCGCTGGAGGCAAGAAAACTATATGAGGTGTTGACTGACAGGACGGCTGAAAAACATCACCAGATAAGAGTTATTGATGAATCAGGGGAGGATTATTTATATCCTGAAAGTTTTTTTGCTCCTGTAATATTACCTCATGTTACAAAAGAAAAATTAGAACTAGTAATGACATAACACTTCACTTGCTATGCCGCACAGTTTTAGCATCAGCCTATATTTCCACCCCATCTATCTTTACCCCGCAATGCGGACATTTTGAATCTTTGACCACATTCTTCCGCACATCAAAGCCGAATCTTTCAATTATCTTTTTTTTGCAGTTGTAGCAGTATGTGGATTCTCCGGGGTCGCCAGGCACATTTCCTGTATAGACATACCTGAGCCCTTGCTCAAGGCCAATCTCCCTTGCGCGGTCAATAATGGAGACAGGTGTTGCCGGGATATTATCCATCTTGTATGTAGGATAAAATGCGCTTAAGTGCCACGGCATGGTTTTGTCTGTAGCATAAATCCATTTTGCAATCTGCCGGAGTTCATCTTCGGAATCATTTTGAGTTGGAATTATAAGTGTCGTTATCTCCACCCATATCCCGAGCTTCCGCATATATTCAACAGATTCAAGCACAGGGGCAAGCCGCGCCCCGCACACCTTTCTGTAAAACTCCTCTGTGAATGCCTTTACATCCACATTTGCCGCATCAAGAAGCCCTTTCATCTCATCAAGACATTCCCTTGTCATAAAGCCGTTTGTCACAAATGTATTTTTGAGCCCCTTTTCTTTTGCAAGTTTCATGCAGTCATAGGCAAATTCAAAGAATATGGTCGGCTCGGTATAGGTGTAGGATATGCTCTGGCAGCCGGTTTCCAGCGCCTCATTAACAATCTCCTCAGGGGTTATATCTTCGCCGAGGATTTTTTTCTGATCTTTAGGCATCTGGGATATCTCAAAATTCTGGCAGTGGAGGCATCTGAAATTGCAGCCAACTGTTGCAATGGAATAGGAATGGCTCCCCGGCTGGAACTGGAAGAATGGTTTTTTTTCTATGGGGTCTATGTGATGGGCGATGACCTTGCCGTAAACAAGGGTATAGAGCGTGCCGCCCTTGTTTTCGCGCACACCGCAGATGCCTCTTTTTCCATCGGCAATTTTGCAATGATGGCAGCAGAGAAAGCAGTTGACATAATTTTTATCGGCCTTGCTGTATAATTTAGCTTCCATAGTTTAGCTCATGGCTGATAGCTTATAGCTGATAGTAAAAACTATGAGCCATGAGCTATCAGCTATCTCTCCCACACAACCCTCGTCACCCTGTCTTCTGTCCATTTGATTTCCAGATCGCCCTGACATGCCTTGTGTATCTTTTTGCCGATGCGCTGGGCAAGCTTTTCATGTGTTGTGGTTATCTCAATCATGTTCCCCCTGTCCTTTATATCAATAATCCTTTCCAGCGGGTTGTATCCCATTGCCCTTTCTTCCTCGTTTTTTATGAGATTTAACATATCCTGCTTGTGCTCCTTCAGATAATCGCCTTTTAATGTAACAAACCCTTCGGCATATCCATCCCTTATCTTCCGACATGCGGGGCAGAGCACGAACAGTGTCTTTTTGTTTTCCTTCCTTTTTTTATAAGGCGCTTCATCCATTGACCATCTTTTGTTGTAATATATGGCATGGCATTTCTTGCATACGGCCATGTCATGCGGCCCCTCCTTTGGTATATACGGATCCTTGTAAGTATCAATCGCCTTCTTTGCAACCTTTACCGAAGCCTTTTTGCCTTTCATTTAGTATGCCTCCTTGCCAATAGAGTGTCAAAGTTACAAAGTATCATAGCATCGGAGTAGAAGCTATGATGTTTTGCACTCTGACTCTTTGACTCTTTTTGTAATAAGCTATCTCCCATATTTTCCCACCAACTGCCCCTCATCTAATATATGGCCTTTTATTGCCTTTTCTACATCCTGTTTTGTTGCGCCGGATGGCAGGTTTAACTCAACATCTACCGCATAGAGCTTGAAAAAATATCTGTGGGCAGGGCCTTTTGGCGGGCATGGGCCTCCGTAACCAATTTTTCTGAAATCATTTATGCCCTGTCTTGCTCCGCCTGAAATTTCCTTCTGAGCCGGCACACCCTCTATCAGAGATGTTGTTTCCGGAGACAGACCGTAAAGAACCCAGTGAACCCATGTGCCCATTGGCGCATCAGGATCATCGCAGATTAAGGCAATACCCTTTGTGCCTGACGGAGGTTTTGCCCATGTCAAAGGCGGCGAGACATCTGCGCCGTCGCAGGTATATTCCTTTGGTATAAATCCGTTGTTTTCAAATGCAGCGCTTTTGATTTGCATAATTTCTCCTCCTTTCGCAGTATCTTCGCTAAAATATTAACCACAAAAACAATTAATAAACACGAAAATAAATTTTTCAGAAACCTCATATTCTGAATTAACTATAGCACATGTTATTGTGATGTCAAATGGCAGGGCGCCAAGGTAATGTATTATTTCTTGTGTCAGAAGCAAGAAAGGGGTATCTCCATGGTAAGCCAATACCAAAACAAAAGGAGGATACCCCATGACTCAAAGAGCCACAATAGAGAATTATGCACAGGCAGTAAGGATAGTCAAGGAA
>JAUYHF010000040.1 GCA_030690165.1 Deltaproteobacteria bacterium
GGGATGCTTCCCATGCCTCCAAGCACAACCATTGCAAGGACAAATACAGACTCAAAGAATGTAAAACTCTCCGGCGAAACAAAGGCGAATTTTCCTGCAAAAAAAACCCCTGCAAGACCTGCCCAGAATGCGCCCATGGAAAATGCAAGGCATTTTATCCTTGTAGTGTCAATGCCCATGGCCTCTGCCGCAATCTCGTCTTCCCTCATTGCAATCCATGCCCTGCCAAGCCTGGAGTTGTTCAGGCGGTTTATTACAATGGCGGTTAAGACTGCAATACAAAGGATAAGATAATAAAAATGGATTGGCTGATTTAATTTAAAAGATGCAATAGAAGGTCTTGCTATGCCAAGGATCCCGTTTGGTCCGCCTGTAAGGCTGTCCCAGTTATTTAAAATGAGATGAACTATCTGGATAAAGCCGAGGGTTACAATTGCAAGATAATCCCCGCGCAGCCTTAATGTAATGATGCCGAGCATCCAACCAATGCCTGATGCAGTGAACCCGCCTATTGGGAGGGCAAGCCAGAAGGAAATGCCCAGTTTTGTTGACAGAAGGGCGTAAGTGTATGCGCCAATTGCATAAAAGGCAATATAGCCCAAATCCAGAAGCCCTGCCAGACCAACAGAGATGTTCAGGCCAAGGGCCAGAACCGCATAAAGCCCTGCGAGGGTCAGGACGTCTATGTAGTAGTTGTTCAGGAAAAGGGGGAGTATAATGAGAAGCAGAAGAAGACCGATATTGATAAAAATGATATTGCGGTCTTTTAATGCGGCCACACCCGCGGCAGACAGACGCGTTTTTTTAAAAGGTTTAAAGATAGATTTCAGTTTTTCAAATACCACCTTGCCGGCAAAAATGGCAAGGCCTAAAAAAAGCGCATTTTTTATCCCCATAAACGGGAAGGTTAAAAAACTAAACCATAAAGGGATGGACATGTATTTTAGAAAAAGGGTTTTATAAATTATAGCCACAGAAACCATTTTACTAAATCTTCATCCGATGTCAACCCCGTTAGAGTGAGCGACATTAGTTTTTCGACATCCACTGGTAGCCGCACCCTTTATGGGTGCGCTATTTTCGCAGGCTAAAGCCTGCGGCTACCTAATAATGTAACAATTCTTTGTGCGTTTGTATCAGATGGCGCTTGCCTAAAGGGGCTGATTTTAGTAAGATTAGTGATGTATAGATAGTAGAGGATCGTTCTTAAACAATCGCCCAAGAAGATGACTGTTGAATGTGGGTAGTCCAAAATCAAGCAAGGAGAACCGCATGCTTAGTACCCAGCGCTTACAAAAGCTCAACCTGTTACAACAGGCATTATTAGGCCATGAGACCCTTGATGAAAAACTTAAAAAGATCACAGAAGGCGTTGTAGAGATATTTAATGCCGATTTTTGTCGTATATGGCTTAGCATGCCGGGGGACCGCTGTAATTCCGGCTGTATTCACGCCAATGCCAAAGAAGAGGATAAGATATGTCGTATGCGAGAACGTTGCCTGCACCTTGTTGCCAGCTCAGGCCGTTATACACATATAGAGGGCCCTCACAGCCGGATGCCATTTGGCTTGTACAAGCTGGGCCGCATAGCCAACGGAAAGATAAGCAAATTTCTCACCAACGATGTAGTAAATGATCCGCAGATAATGGACCATGAATGGGCCAGAGGGCTTGGCCTTGTCTCATTTGCAGGGTATAAGCTTCAAGATACCAATGGCGAACCTATAGGCGTTCTCGCGCTCTTCTCAAGACAATCTATCACCCCTGAAGAGGATGCTATGCTGGAAGGCTTTGCCGGCATAACCGCCCATGTCATCCAGACCACGAAGGCCGAAGGGGCGCTGAAGGTGGAGCGGGACAAGCTAAGAAATATCCTGGAATCTATGGGGGACGGCGTCTATATTGTAAACCAGACTCATGATATAGAATATATCAACCCTGTTATTGAAAGAGAGTTCGGTCCTATTGATGGACGTAAATGCTATGAATATTTTCATGACAGGGATAAGGTTTGTCCATGGTGCCCGAACAATAAGGTCTTTGCAGGAAAGACCGTCAGATGGGAATGGTATTCTGCTAAAAACAAAAAGACATATGACCTATTAGACACCCCATTACGAAATCAAGATGGAACTATCTCCAAGCTGGAGATCTTTCGCGATATCACAGAACGCAAGAGGGCAGAACAAGAGCTCGCGCTGTTTAGAGCATTGCTTGATCGCTCCAACGATGCCATAGAGGTGGTTGATCCGGAAACAGGCCGCTTCCTCGATATGAATGAGAAAGCCTTGCTTGACCTCAACTACAGTCGGGAGGAGCTTCCTTTTCTGAGAGTTTGGGATATAGAT
>JAUYHF010000041.1 GCA_030690165.1 Deltaproteobacteria bacterium
TGGCCCTTACCGACAAACGCTTTATCACCATCCTGGGCATACTTCCTTTTCCAGTTGTAAAACACATTGGCATGGATTCCCAAAGAGCGGGCTACCTCTGAGGCTTTTTGGCCTTCTTCAGCCGCCATTTTAACCGCTTGCCCCTTAAACGCCTTGTCAAACCGCTTTAATCTGACCTTTTCCCCTTCCATCGGACACCTCCTTTTTAAGAGACGGCTTTTATGCTACTACCAACTCTTCATTGTGTCCACTTTTTCGGGGGAAGATCAGTTAGAACTCTCCCCAAATTTAGATGGGTGGATAAACACTAACAAGGCGACAACTATTTCGCGCTATGGACATAAAAAAATTTCTCTTAGAAAATATCTCAGCAAAGTTCAAAAAAGAAAGAGGGATGGAGCTTTCCTTTGATGAGTACAAAGGGGAAAAGGCCTGATGCGAACTTGAAAAGCAGCAGACAGGTTATGGGTATAATCCTTGTTGTCATAATATCTGCTATTCCAATAATCTATAAAAAGACCACGTGAGGCGATTAGGCTGGTTTTTAATTGGATTAGCGCTCTCCATGCACGAGTGCTAAAATTCTCCTTGACAACTGAGACAGCGGCGCATATATTAGCGGCAGTAACAAAAACAATATTATAAGGAGGGAGTTTACGATGAAGATTAAACCGCTTCACGACAGGATTCTTGTAAAGGGTCTTAAAGAAGAGGAAAAAACAAAGGGGGGCATCATAATCCCGGACAGCGCCAAGGAAAAGCCGATGGAAGGCGAGGTTGTTGCAGTTGGTCCAGGCAAGATGACCGACGACGGTAAAAGGATTGTTATGGATGTTAAGGCAGGCGACAGGGTGCTTTACAACAAGTACGGCGGCACCGAGGTAAAGATAGAAGGCGTGGAGCATCTGATCATGAGGGAAGATGACGTACTTGGAATAATAGTAAAGTGAAGACCTCAAACCTAAAGGTTTGAGTTACAGGAAGTAACTCAAGGCTTTAGCCTTGAAAACAATAACTAAGGAGGAATGAAAAATGGCTGCAAAGATGATAGCCTTTGGTCAAAAGGCAAGAAATTCTATTTTAAACGGCGTCAATGTTCTGGCTGATGCGGTAAAGGTAACACTCGGCCCTAGGGGAAGAAATGTTGTTATTGATAAATCCTTTGGCTCGCCTACCATCACAAAAGATGGCGTGACAGTTGCAAAGGAGATAGAACTGGAAGATAAGTTTGAAAACATGGGCGCCCAAATGGTTAAGGAAGTGGCATCCAAGACAAGCGATGTTGCAGGAGACGGAACCACAACCGCAACAGTGCTTGCGCAGGCAATATACAGAGAAGGCGCAAAGCTCGTTGCCGCAGGCCACAATCCAATGGATTTGAAGAGGGGTATTGACAAATCTGTTGAGGCGGCAGTTGCTGAGCTAAAAAAATTATCAAAACCAACAAAAGACAAGAAAGAGATTGCTCAGGTTGGCACCATATCTGCCAATGGCGATAGTACAATAGGCGATATCATTGCAGAGGCAATGGACAAGGTTGGCAAGGAAGGGGTAATCACGGTTGAAGAGGCAAAGGGCATGGAGACAACCCTTGAGGTTGTTGAAGGTATGCAGTTTGACAGGGGGTATCTCTCCCCATACTTTGTAACAGACGCCGAGAGGATGGAGTGCGTTATAGAAGACGCATTCATCCTTATCCACGAAAAGAAGATAAGCAATATGAGGGACATGCTTCCAATCCTTGAAAAGATTGCAAAGATGGGTAAGCCGTTTATTATCATTTCAGAGGATGTAGAGGGCGAGGCCCTTGCAACCCTTGTCGTTAATAAGCTTCGCGGCACGCTTCAGTGCTGCGCTGTAAAGGCCCCTGGTTTTGGCGACAGGAGAAAGGCGATGATGGAAGACATTGCAATCCTTACAGGCGGCAAGCTCATTGCTGAAGAGCTCGGCATAAAGTTAGAGACCGTTGATATTAAGGACCTTGGAAAGGCAAAGAGGATAGTAATTGACAAGGAGAACACCACAATCATTGATGGCGCAGGGAAAAAGGCCGATATAGAGGGCCGTGTAAAACAGATAAGGGCTCAGCTTGATGAGACAACATCGGATTATGACAAGGAAAAACTCCAGGAAAGACTTGCAAAACTTGTCGGCGGTGTTGCTGTAATAAATATTGGCGCAGCGACCGAGACAGAGATGAAGGAGAAGAAGGCTCGGGTTGAGGACGCGCTCCACGCAACAAGGGCTGCGGTTGAAGAAGGCATTGTCCCGGGCGGCGGTGTAACATATTTAAGAATACTACCCGCTGTTGAAAAACTTAAACTTGAGGGCGACCAGCAGTTTGGCGTAAATATTGTAAAGAAGGCGCTTGAAGAGCCAATCAGACAGATTGCGGCAAATGCAGGCGCTGAGGGTTCAATAGTTGTTGACAAGGTTAAAAAAGAAAGCGGCGCATTTGGGTTCAATGCCGCAACTGAAATATATGAAGACCTCTTAAAGGCAGGCGTTATTGACCCGACAAAGGTTACACGGTATGCGCTTCAGAACGCCGCATCTATTGCAGGGCTTATGCTGACAACAGAGGCAATCATTGCCGAGAAGCCAAAGGAAGAAAAAGGCGGCGGCGGTATGGGCGGAATGCACCCTGGCATGGGCGGTATGGAAGGGATGATGTAGAAAGAAAGTAATGGGTTCAAAACTATAAAAGGGTGTCCTGGCCATCAGGGCGCCCTTTTTATTTACATGCTGACATGAAAAATTCCGACATAGCCTTAGTCATCAAAATACTTAAAAATGAGAACAAACTGTTTGCCACCCCTGCTGTTACTCAGGTATCCGATACATCCAGAAGTCCATTTATGGTGCTCATCTCGTGCATCCTGAGTCTGCGCACAAAAGATAATACTACTCTTCAGGCCGCTGAAAGGCTGTTTGATATTGCAAAAACACCTGAAGCCATGATGTCTCTGCCGATTAAAACAATTGAAAAGGCAATCTATCCTGTAGGCTTTTACAGAAACAAAGCAAGAATTATAAAAAATATCTGCAAGGAATTGGTGGAAAAATACCATTCAAAAGCGCCTGATGAAATTGATGAGCTTTTAAAGTTCAAAGGGGTTGGAAGAAAGACGGCAAACCTTGTTGTAACAATCGGCTATGGAAAACCAGGTATATGCGTTGACACCCATGTTCACAGGATAACCAACCGCTGGGGTTATGTAAAAACCAATACGCCGGAAGATACAGAGTTTGCCTTGAGGAAAAAGCTCCCAAAAAGATACTGGATTATTATAAATGACCTCCTCGTAACTTATGGCCAGAATATCTGCAAGCCTGTTTCGCCCCTATGCAGCCGGTGCAAGATTTATAAATATTGCAACAGGAATGGGGTTATAAAACACAGATAATCTTCTTGCCCAAAAATACCTTGACGCAAGGGCATTGTTAGTATATTTTTGATATGTGAAAAATAAAAACATTGCAGCTATTATCCTTGCGGCAGGCCTTGGAAAACGGATGAAATCGGATATGCCAAAGGCGCTTCATCCTATTGCAGGCAAACCGATGCTCTTTTATCCCATTGATGTTGTAAAAAGTCTTGGTATAGAAAAGGTTATTATTATAGTTGGCCACAAAGCCGGAGAAGTAATATATGCCTTAAACTCCGAACCAAACTCCAAACTTATTTATGTCAGGCAGGAGCCTCAACTCGGCACCGGCCATGCAGCTCTATCAGCCGCGGATTCTCTTAAATCATTCAAGGGGAATATTTTAATACTTTCCGGCGACGTTCCTCTCATTACCAGAGAGACCATTCTTGGCCTTTTAATCCTCCATGCAAAGAAAAAGGCCGCCATATCATTTATATCAACCGTTCTTGAAGACCCTGTCGGTTACGGAAGGGTGCTGAGGGATGACAATAATAGTGTCATCAAGATAGTAGAAGACAAGGATGCCGACTCCGAAGAAAAGGCTGTCAATGAAATCAACACGGGAATTTATTGCGCAGATGCGGCGTTTTTATTCTCCGGCTTGAAGAAGATAAAAAAGGGAAATGCGCAGGGTGAATATTATCTTCCTGACCTTATAGCAATAGCAGTTAAACAAAGACTAAATGTTTCGTGCCTTACGCACATAGACCCTGCCGAGGTAATGGGGATAAATAACCGCATTGAACTTGCACAAGCGAATAAGGTAATTAAACAGCGGATAAATAATGAACTTATGCTGTCAGGGGTTTCTCTTATTGACCCTGAAACAACATATATCCATTATGGTGTAAATATCGGCAAAGATACAACTATATATCCTAATGTGTTTTTAGAAGGCGATACAAATGTCGGACAAGGGTGTTTGATAGAAGAAGGGTGCAAGATAATAAATTCCGCTATTGGCGACGGTTCTGTAATCAAGAGCCATTCAATTGTTGAATCATCTAAAACCGGCAGGCATGTCTCTATCGGTCCTTTTGCAAGACTCAGACCAAAATGCGTTATTGAAGACAAGGCAAAAATTGGAAATTTTGTAGAGGTGAAAAAATCTAAAATAGGCAAAGGCACAAAGGCAAATCATTTAAGTTACATTGGCGATGCAACAATCGGCAAGAATGTTAATATCGGCGCAGGAACCATAACCTGCAATTATGACGGCATAAAAAAACATCAGACAATTATAGAAGACGGCGCCTTCATCGGCAGCGATACGCAACTGGTTGCGCCGGTGAAAGTCGGCAAGAATGCCTACATCGGCTCAGGTTCTACAATCACCAAAAACGTGCCGGCCGGTTCGCTTGCGTTGAGCAGGCCTGAGCAAAGGGTTATTGAGGGATGGGTGGAGAAGAAGGGGTTCAAGAAGTAAGGTCAGTTGTAAGAAGAGCTAAACGGGATTTAAAAAGTCTCAAAACAATAAAAAAAGGGGGTTTTTATGAATAAAATAGCAGCCCTTATTTTTTTCTTTGCGATATTCTCCTTTTCTGTCATGGCTGAGGATAAAAAAAGCTGCCGTGCCCTTGATACAAGGGAGTTTGGTCTTGTTTCTACAGGTGAAATAGATGAACCGTGGTCAGAGGTTCAACTGACTGAGAAATACGGAGAGCCCTGCCAGATAATTGATTTAGGTGTGGTTTTCTTAGAAAAGAGCCAGGAGCGCACAATTGAACTTGATCCAAAAACCTTTCAAAAGAATAAACAAAAAACCGGCACGGCCGCTGTAAAGCAACAATTTATATACAAGGGCGACTATTCCTCAGGAACATCTATTTTTACTATAATAAATGGTGTTATAGTGAAAAAAGAGCGGATATATTGATATTTTTAATTGGGAGCATTTCATGTGCGGAATAGTCGGCTACATAGGAAATAACGATGCAAGCGAAGTCCTTCTTGACGGTCTCAAACGGCTTGAATACCGGGGATATGACTCGGCTGGCATTGCTGTCATTGACGCCGGCAAAAAGATAGAGGTGCGCCGGAGCGTGGGCAAACTTGTAAATCTTGAGAAAAAGGTTTTTGCCCATCCCATAACAGGACACATCGGCATAAGCCACACCCGCTGGGCAACGCATGGAAGGCCTTCTGAGGAAAACGCCCATCCGCATGTAGAGGCCGGTATTGCTGTTGTGCATAATGGCATTATAGAAAACTACCTTTCTCTAAAAGAGGCGCTTAAAAAACAGGGCGCTGTGTTTAAATCCGAGACAGATACAGAGATACTTGCCCATCTTATATCGCGGCAAATGAAAGCAGGCAGGGGATTTGAAGATTCTGTAACGGAAACTCTGAAGCAGGTCAAAGGCTCTTATGCCATTGTTGTTATATCAAAGGATGAGCCGGATAAGATAATCGGCGCAAGAATGGAATGTCCGCTTGTTGTCGGCCTTGGAGAGGGCGAGGGGTTTATTGCATCTGACATACCTGCTATATTAAACCGCACAAGAAGGGTTATATTCCTGGATGACGGCGAGATTGTTACTGTTACAAGGCATGAAGTTCAAGTCAAAACAATTGACGGCAGGGAAATAAAAAAGACCCCGCGTGAGATAGACTGGAATCCTGTAATGGCTGAAAAGGGGGGCTATCGCCACTTCATGCTGAAAGAAATATTTGAACAGTCCAGGGCAGTAACAGATACATTCCGGGGCAGGATTTCAGAAGAGACAGGCAATGTTATATTGGATGATTTTAAAATGGAGGAAAAGGATTTAAAGGCAGTAGAAAGGATATACATTATTGCATGCGGCACATCATGGCACGCAGGGCTTGTGGGAAAATTTCTTCTTGAGGAATTTTGCAGAATACCAACAGAGGTTGACCTCGGCTCTGAATTCAGATATAGAAATCCGCTGGCGGATAAAAAGACCCTTGTCATAGCCATATCCCAGTCAGGCGAGACATTAGACACATTTGCGGCAATAAAAGAGGCAAAGAGGAAAGGGGCGCGGGTTATATCTATATGCAATGTGATAGAAAGCAGTATTGCAAGGGAATCCGGCAATGTTATTTATACCCATGCAGGGCCCGAGATCGGCGTTGCGTCAACAAAGGCGTTTACAACCCAGCTCACTGCCCTTTATCTCTTGGCGCTCCATCTTGGCATAAAACTCGGCAATATAAAACTGGATATGGCAAAGGGGCTTATCCATGAATTAGTAAAGATTCCCAAAAAGATTGACGCCATTCTAATGGATGAGCCAAAGATAGAGGCAATTGCTAAAAGATATTTCACATTCAGGGATTTTTTATATCTCGGCAGAGGGATCAATTATCCTGTTGCCCTTGAAGGCGCATTGAAATTAAAAGAGATTTCTTATATCCATGCGGAAGGCTATCCTGCTGGAGAGATGAAGCACGGGCCGATTGCGCTAATAGATGAGGACATGCCTGTGGTTGCGCTGGCCCCAAAGAACGTCCTATATCCAAAGATACTGGGAAACATAGAAGAGGTAAAGGCGCGGGGCGGCAGGATAATTGCCGTGGTTAATGAGAACGACAGCGAGGCGTCTAAAAAGGCCGATTGTGTAATAATAATACCTGCTACAAGCCATCATCTTACGCCAATCCTTTTAACCATACCGCTGCAAATGCTTGCCTATCATATCGCTGTCCTCAAAGGCACTGATGTTGACCAGCCGAGAAATCTGGCAAAGAGCGTGACCGTGGAATGAGTCATCAAGGCTAAAGCCTTGAGTTACACGACATGTTGTAGCTCAAACCTTCAGGTTTGATTATTGATTATGGAACCTAAATATCCACAAACCATAAAAGACTGGCCGGAGGATGACAGGCCCAGAGAGAAGCTGATTAAATTAGGCCCGGAAAATTTATCATCTGCCGAACTCCTTGCAATAATTTTAAGAACAGGCTCCAAGGGAAAAAGCGCCCTTGACCATGCTAAGACGCTTATAAATACCTATGACGGATTCAAGGGGATTGAATTGGCAAGCGTAGATGAGCTTAAAAAAACAGAGGGCATCAAAGGGATAGGTCCTGCTAAAGCAACGCAGATAAAGGCAGTATTTGAGATAGCCAAAAGATACTCGGCGGAAAAAATAAAGACCGGAGAAGGGTTTCATAGTTCCATACAGGTCTTTAATCACTTTCACGAATCCATCCGTTCAAAAAAGAAAGAGGTATTTATTGCCGTGCTCCTTGACGGAAAAAACAGGATGCTGAGGGATGTAAAGATTTCAGAAGGGAGCCTCACATCATCCATCGTGCATCCGAGAGAGGTCTTTAACCCTGTTATACGGGACTCTGCGGCAGCCGTAATCCTTGTTCACAACCACCCGTCAGGCGACCCGGCGCCGAGCAGAGAGGATAAAGAGATAACAAAAAGACTGAAGGAGGTCGGGGAACTGATTGGAGTGAAGGTTCTTGACCATATAATAATCGGAGATGGAAGATATATAAGTTTTGCGGATGAAGGAATTTTATAGAAATATTGCAAAATGAAGATTGCAAATTACAAAATTTAACAAAGTTAGCTATGACTCTTGAAGTAATAATATTAGCAATCATCGCCTATCTCGTAGGCTCCATACCCACAGGCATAGTTGTTGCCAAAATACTGGGCGCCCCTGATCCGAGGACTATCGGCAGCGGCAATATTGGCGCTACAAATGTCGGAAGGGCAGCAGGCAAGGCTGCGGGCATTATAACCCTTATCGGGGATGTGCTTAAGGGGTTCTTAATAACCCTGTTTGCATTTTATATCTTCGGCAATAGCCCGGTAGAAGTGAGTCTTGCGGCCTTTTTAGTATTTTTAGGCCATATATTCCCTGTATTTTTGAAATTTAAAGGAGGCAAGGGGGTTGCAACAACCCTTGGGGTGTTTTTGGCTATCGGACCATTGCAGGCATTGTTAGCGCTTGCCCTGTTTGTAATCATAGTAGCAATTTTCAGATATGTGTCAGCCGGTTCAATGATTGCCGTCGCATCTGTGCCTGTGCTGTTCTATCTGTTTACAGCTGCTAATTCCTATATCCCGCTCGCTGTGATAATTGCTATTTTCATTATATTCAAACACTCGGATAATATCAAAAGGCTTGGACAGGGGACTGAAAATAAGATTGGGAGATAGCTTACAGCTTCTTTATCCTTTGAAGCCGTTTCCTTTCCTGTTTTGACAGCTTTCGCGGATTTCCTGCCTTTCTTGCCGGCATAGCTTCCTCATCATCCATAACGCCTTTCATATCACTGTAAATGGACATAGATAGTATTGCGTCAAACTCTCCTGATGATATTGCAACCGCGCCGCAAGCCTCTGCAAAAGAGACAACCGCCCTGTCAGAGGTAACAAGGGTCATACCATGTCTTTCAATCTTTGCCATTTCTTTCAGAATCTGGTCTGCCTCTTCGCCGTCCTTAGAAAATATAACCTCAATCCCGCCCTGGTTCGTTCTTGCCCTGTAGAAATTGCCCGATCCTTTACCGTCAAACACAATGGTTATTCTGCGCCCCTTCAGCCGCTTGTAAGCCATCAGCCTTTTAATAAGCTCTTCTCTGGTATCTTCCAATCCCATTTTTGCATGGTCAGGGATTGTCATAGCTCCGATAAGATTGTAACCATCTATTACAAGATGAACTGCCATTGTTTTAAAATAGCAGATAAGCAGCGGATTTTCAACTATGCCGATTTTATAAGCAAAAAACTTTTAAATTGCATAAAATTTAATCTGGTTGATCGCGAATAGGCTTTGAATCTCCTTGATTTCACGGTAATTTTTTTCTTTCTACTGTTGGCACAAACCTTGCTTAATTTAATGAAAAGGCAATGAAAAGGCAATCACCTATAGTGACGTTCGTTAAGGCTAAAAAATCCTTTACAACTTAAGGTCGGTGTGCTAATTTTTGGGAACTTGAACATTGGAGGTATAACGGCGTGAAGAAGATAGAGGCCATTATAAAACCGTTTAAATTAGACGAGGTAAAGGACGCCCTTAATGAGATTGGGATACAGGGCATAACTGTTTCAGAGGTAAAGGGTTTTGGCAGACAGAAGGGACATACAGAGCTTTACAGGGGCGCAGAGTATGTCGTTGACTTTCTGCCAAAGATAAAGATAGAGATAGTTGTCAAGGCGGATATGGCTGCAAAAGTTATTGAGGTAATTGTCAATAGCGCCAAGACAGGCAGGATAGGAGACGGCAAGATATTTGTGCTGCCTCTGGATGAGGTTGTTAGAATAAGAACAGGGGAAAGAGGGGAAGAGGCGATATAAAATACAGGGTCAAAGAATCAGAGGGTCAAAGGGTCAGAGCAAAAACAAAAACTTTGACTCTATGACTCTTTGACTCTATGACACTTAAAACCAAGGAGGAATAAAAGAATGACGCCAAAAGAGGTATTACAGTTTGCAAAGGAGAAGGGCGCAAAGATGGTTGACTTCAAGTTTCTGGATTTTATCGGCATCTGGCAGCATTTTTCAACACCCGTCTCTGAACTCAAGGAAGAGATATTTAAAGAAGGGTTAGGCTTTGACGGCTCATCTATCCGCGGCTGGCAGCCTATACACGCAAGCGATATGCTTGTTGTGCCTGACCCTGTAACAGCGGTTATGGACCCGTTCATGGAATCACCCACATTATCCCTTATCTGCAACATTATTGACCCCATAACAAGAGAGGATTATTCAAGAGACCCCAGAAATATCGCAAAAAAGGCAGAGGCATTTCTAAAGTCAACAGGCATTGGAGATATGGCATATTTCGGCCCAGAGCCGGAGTTCTTTATCCTTGACAATGTCCGGTATGACCAAACAGCGCAACACGGTTATTATTTCATTGATTCTATTGAAGGCATCTGGAATACAGGCAAAGACGAGTGCCCTAATCTCGGATACAAGCCGCGGCATAAAGAAGGTTATTTCCCTGTTGCGCCAACAGACAACCAGCAGGATATAAGGACAGAGATGTGCCTCATTATGGAACAAATAGGCATTCAGATAGAAAGACAGCATCACGAGGTTGCGACAGCAGGACAGGCTGAAATAGATATGAGGTTTGACAGCCTTTTAAAGATGGGCGACAAACTCATGTGGTATAAATACATTGTAAAAAATGTCGCATGGAGATGGAAGAAGACAGTAACATTCATGCCCAAACCGATATTCGGCGATAATGGAAGCGGCATGCATGTTCATCAATCCCTATGGAAAGGCGGCAAGCCCCTTTTTGCAGGCGATAAATACGGCGGTATGAGCGACCTTGCAATGTATTACATCGGCGGCATTTTAAAACATGCAAGGGCTTTAAATGCGTTCTGCAATCCCGGAACAAATTCCTACAGAAGGCTCGTGCCTGGTTTTGAGGCGCCCATAAATCTTGCCTATTCAAGCAGAAACAGGAGCGCATCCATAAGAATCCCAATGTATTCGCCGTCGCCAAAGGCAAAGAGGATTGAGGTTAGATTCCCAGACCCGTCCTGCAACGGCTATCTCGCTTTTGCGGCAATGCTAATGGCAGGGCTGGACGGCATCCAGAACAAGATTAACCCGGGCAGCCCGCTGGACAAGGATATATACGCGCTTTCGCCTGAGGAACTCTCAAAGGTTCCTTCCGCCTGCGGCTCTCTGGAAGATGCGTTAAACGCACTGAAGAAAGACCATGAATTCTTGCTCAAGGGAGATGTCTTTACAAAGGATGTTATTGACACATGGATTGAATACAAGATGGATAAAGAGGTCAATCCTGTAAAATTAAGACCTGTTCCGCATGAATTTGCGCTGTATTTTGACTGCTGATTTTGACCTTAATTGTAGTTTGCTGATTTATCAGCATTTGTAACTCAAACCTTCAGATTTGAGGTTTTTCAAGGCTAAAGCCTTGAGTTACAAATCGCCCGATAAATCGGGCAGCTACGAAATTCAAACAAAAAAGCCCCCCGATTTCCATCGGGGGGCTTTTTTGTCTTTACTGCATAGCTTTTTCGTTTATTGTGTTTATTGCGTTTAACGCTGTTCACTGTATTTACATCTCACCTCTCACGTCTCACTGTATTTATGTATCACTTCCTGAAAAATATCTGCAATATGGCTATGAACGACGCCAATTGGCCTATCCAAAACAGAAACATCCATTTTATGATGTCCGAACGTGTCTTTTCTATCTTAATCTCTAAATTTGCAATATCCTGTTTAGTCGCCAGTGTGTCTTTTTTTTCTTCAAACTTCTTCTCAACTTTAGCCTCTATGTATTCAACCAATGTTCTGGCTTCTTTTTCTCCAACCTTTGTTTTTAAAATCTCATAAAGTTCTATTTCGGCAACATACATAAGAACACCCTCCGCTTGTTTCTTTTTACCGCCTCTCGCCTTATAATCACTTCAGAGTTTACTCCTCCACCCTTTATATGTCAAAGGAAAAGGACGGTTAGTCTTTTGGCTGCCGCCCTATTCTGACTGCCCTACCTCACCACCCCTGCCCCTGTGCCGGAGGAGACGCTGTCTAATAACAAATGTCGTGGCTGCCTATTTCTATGAGGTATATAGTTTCGTCATCCAGGATTTTAAAAACTATTCTGTTAGAATAGCTTATTGAAAAAGCGTAATAACTACTCATGTCTCCCTTTAGCTTCAATGAACCTATCTATGGAGATTTTTTTAACCTTGCCGGCCTTTAAGTTCTTTTCAGCCTCTTCAATCCGCAATAAAAAATTCTGGCGCTTTATTGTTTTGTATAGTTCCTTTAAAAGCCTATATTCCACTTTTGGAACTGTTATGGTTTCTTCTGTGATTGCCTGTTTCATTTTGACACACCTCCTACGCTTTGTTTAATATGTAATAAAATTTTAGCAGAGACATGTTTTAAAATCAAATTTAAAATCTCCCCTGACCCCTCTTTGCAAAAGAGGGGGGAAAACAAGTCCCCCTTTGACAAAGGGGGCGGGGTACCCATCCGAAGGATGGGTCGGGGGATTTATCTTCTGTTCTCCGGTTTTACTGTGCCACCCCTGCCCCTGTGCCTGAGAATGTGCCTGGCCCTATGCCTGTGTTTGTGCCTGCCGCAGCGCCTTCAAAGTTGACGGTAGAGCCGGTCATTGTGTCTGTGCCGGTGTATGTGCCGCTGCCGTTAACCGTTGCGAGCCACTTTTGACCGGCTGTATCAAAGGTCTGGACATTAAGATTTGCATCAAGCCATCCAATTTTCTATTTTGAGCCCTTCAATTCTGGAAAAGTGAGATACATTATTGGTTACAAGGACAGCTGCGCGGCTTTTTACGATACTGGCTATCAGAATATCCGCATCGTTAATAAGTTGTCCTCTCTTTTTAAGAGAGGCATATATCTCGCCGCCTATTTTGGCAGATTGATATGACGCTTCTAATATAACGGAGGAGTCAAACAGTTTCCGTAAGAATTTCTCTTCTTCTATCTTTCCGCTAACAAAGATGCCTTTAAAAAATTCATAGAAAGACAACCAAGTAAGACCAATGCTGTCATTATCCGAAAGGGCCTCTATCCTGTCTCTTATTTTCTCATTTCCACGAAAATACTCAATGAGAATGTCCGTATCAAGGCAGAATATCAAAGCTTAACCTCTACCCTCCCAAAACTCTCCCGCTCTCGCAAGATTTCCTTATAGATGTTAATCTCTGCCTGGGTTTTACCCTTCCAAATGCCCAAAAGCCCCAAAAAATCTTTTTTGTTGAATTGTTCGGTTTCAATGATAGTTTTTACTCTTTTACCCTTTTCCAGAGATAAGGTTTTTACAATCTTTTCCGGTATGGAAAGATGTCCATCTTTTAGAAACTCGGCTATAAATACAGCGGTTTTCCCCATGACAGGCCTCCGTTGCTGATTTGTTTTTATAATATAAAATTAAAGCATAAACTGCAAGAAATTTAAGGTTAAGGATTTCCTTAACCTGTCTTTACTCAACCTTAACCTGTTTTACTTCACCACCCCTGCCCCTGTGCCGGAGAAGGTGCCTCCTACCGTGCCTGAGTTTGTGCCTGCGGCTGCGCCCTCCATAATGACATTTGTGCCGTCCATCGTGCCGCAACCAGAGCATGTCCCGCTGCCGTTAACTGTTGCGAGCCATTTTTGACCGGCTGTATCAAAGGTCTGGACATTAAGATTTGCGCTCAGGCCGTTGCCAGCTACAGGAATAGTCCCACCTCCGCAGGCCGAACATGTATAAGTGCCATTAATATCTCCTGTTGCCCAGATTTTTGGCGCAGCGCCTGTATTGTATGCAAAGAATATAACATTATTCATAGCGGCAGTAGCAGTGCTGCCTCCTATAGTGCCTGTGCCTGAAAGATTTGCCCTTCCCACCTCTGCAAACGGGATATTAAGCGCTGCAAGCGTTGCTGTATCAGGAGTAGTGCCAATCTTTCCCGCCATTGTAAGGAATTTTATTGTATCTAACCATGCGCCCATCTGAACAGCCTGCCAGACAAGATCCGCAGGATTAAATGCGCCGATGGTCTCGCCAACGCTAATCCACGTCATTGGTGTAGTTGCAATATCCGCGCCATAGCCGTATGTTATGCCAGCAAGTTGATTGTTTGACCATAGGCCGCCGTCGGTCTGTGTGCCATAGATTGTGATTGGGGAGAAGGGGTTAACAACGGTAGAGAGCCTCCATACATCTGATGTCGGACCTACATAATTGCCGCCTATGATTGACTTCCATATACCCCAGTCCTGACTGGCTATGGAGTATCTCCAATCAGTTGCAGGCAACACCGCATTCCCTGCCACTGTTATAGCGCCAAGGCGGCCGTTAAAAGTGCCGGATCCAGGTGATGTCAGCCCATAATTGGTGGAAATAACATTAAAGGTTGCTGTGGTTGCATTAAGACCGGTTGTCAGCGCTGTCGGCGTCCATGTCCCGTCTGCTGAAAACATATTAATGCTTGGATAATACGCGCCAGTCAGGTCTCCCTTGAGGATGCCTGCATTCCCAGCAGGGTCTATGTAAAGGCTGTAGACATTTGCGTCAATCGCCGTGTCGGCCTTCCACACACCGCCGATGAATCCCCTATATGCGCCGTTGTCAAAAGTGGTGTTTGTGTTATTATTCACATTAAAGCTGCTTATCTCAGGTGTCCAGAGATATGGGGGGCCAACTCCAATGCCGTTTAAAACATCATAGGTTCCCATATATGTTGCAGAGGTTGTGCCGCTCCACGGAGAGCCAACGCCGCCCATAATCCCTGTGCTATTCCCCTCTATATCAAGCAAACCACAACCAAGACATGTGTCAAGGCTGTAAAGACCTGCGCTATTCGAGTCGGCTGCTATATTCCCGCTCCATGCCAGCGGTGTTTCTGTGTATGTGCCAGTGCCTGAATCTGTTATGTTCCATATCCCGCTGCCATAAGCGCCGCTCACTGTTCCCGTTCCCCTGCCGATCCTGTCGAAAGAGAGATACCTGAGATCTGATGAGCCGGACAGGCTGCCTGAAGAAGCTGTCATGGCAATTGTTTCAATCCAATAGCTGCTATTATTACTTGCGAGCGAGTCATTTCCCCTTCCTCCTGCAGAGAGCGCAATTGAAGGCCCCACAAATTGATACGAGCCGTCCATAGTAATGCTCCATCCCCCCCATGTTTCGTTCAAAATGCCGGCAACCTCGCCGCTTGTTACTGTGCCGGTAAAGGTGGCAGTATCACTGGCATTTCCCGCAAGGCTGTATCTGCTGAGATCAAATAACAATGAGGCAGGGGCAGAGGGATTTCCTGCTGTGTCAGTTGCAGTATAATCAATCGTATGAATCCCTTCTACAACACCCGTAAGGCTTAAAGACGAGCCTGTGGAAGTCAATGTCCCTCCGTCTAATTGGTAGGAGTAGGTAGAGGTTTCATTGCTCCCAAAATTAATGTTTATATCAGCAGTGGCGGCAGCCAATGGAACGGCAGACCTGGATACTATTGATACCACAGGGGGGATTGTATCCTTCAATAATTCAGTATGCGTCTCTGAGATTGGGATTACTATGGTTCCCACTGTGTCTGTCGGCGGCGCTGGAGTTCCTCCCGGGGCTTCGTAGCCGAATGTGTCTGTATCTCTTGTAAGCAGTACCATTTCTACATTACTGGCCGGTCTTGGCGAAGAAGGCGGCTTATCCCCCGCAATAAATGTGCCATTGCCTTCTGTTACGCGCACAATCTGACCCGGAATGGCAGGGTTAAAGACATCAACCATTCCATCTTTTACTAAAATGCCTGTAACACCCATGCTGTATGACACAAAGAAGTCCGTGCCTTTGACGCCTGCGACCGCTGTCGGAGTTCGCACCTCAAACCGAGCGCCTCCTCCAAAGGCTGCGCCGATAAAACCTCTTGATTTGGAGACAACTGCCCGAATCTTTCCCCTGAAGAGGTTCATAACCCCGCTCTTTCTCTTTCCCCCATCCATAAGATACTCTGTTATCTGAAGCCTGCTGCCAGGGGCAAGCCTTATGATGCTTTCATCTATGAAGGTTATCTCTGCTTTTCCATTGCTCTTTGTCCTGAGTATGTCACCCTCGGACACAAGCTGCTGCAACGCGGCGGGCGCAGCCCTTTCCTGTCCGGGTTTCAGCACATCCACATTCCCCTCAATGGCTGTGATCTTGCCGATTACATCAGCAAAGGCCACAGCCGGCAAAAAAACGGCTATTAAAAGTAATATTGATATTAGTCTTGTGTTTTTCATAAGACACCTCCGTGTTTTAAGAAATGTCCCCCGCTGGCGGGGGATTAAGGGGGTGGAGAGGTGTTGGCTCGCTTTCCTCATGTGGGTTCAGGTTTGCAACCTGAACCTTCTGATTCGTAATTACCAACTATTCGGGTTCAATTTGCAAAATTGAACCCGCTTAAGCCATGAGCTATAACGCTAATACCTTACCTCTATTCCCACACTGCTCACATTCTTACGATAGTCGTAGATTGCTATATTGGAGTCGTCTCTTATATAGACATATTGCAGATGCGCCTCCATGTTTTTATAGAATTCGTAAGAAAGCATGGCCGACCATGTCCATGTCGTATCCCTTCTCCTTTTAAGGAAGTTTGTGTTGGTATGCTCATATTGCTGATAATATGCCTCGCCTGACACATTGAACTTGAGCGCATCATTGAGCGGCATAATTATATTAAGACTGCCTTTGTTGCCGATATAGTTCCAGTTTATGCCGTCTGTGTCTTCCTGGTTGAGCTCATACTTAAGATTCACAAACCCCTTATTCCCTGCAAAGAATGAGAACCATGCCATTGACGCCGCATATTCCTGCGCATCCCTGTCCTCATTTTTTGTAAACGGCGGCTGCCGGAGTTCTTTTTTCTGATAGCGCAGGGCGAACTGCCCCATCTGTCCGGGCCACGGCATGAATGTGTATTGGGGAGAGGCTGTCCCTGCCCACATGTATTTATCATCATCCACCAAAGTATAATTGTAGCTTAAAAGCAAGTTTAACATGCTGTCTGCCATTGTGTAGCCCGGCACCAATGCAAGGGTGTGGCTCATAACATCATAAGAACCAAGCTTCTGATAATCGCTGTAATAAACCGAATACTGCGCCTTTATGCCAAACTGCCCTGAAAATGCCGGCGCATATTCTGCCCTGAACAGGCTCACAAATCTTGTGTCATGTTCGCCTGATATGCCGGCCGCAACAGTCTGGTCCGATGGTTTTAATATTACATTATCGTCATATTCCCAGTTTACGCCAAGGGAGAGTTTTAATGCCTTTGCTTCTTCCGGCTTTCTTGAGAGCGCCTCAAGATACTGGTTTGCAAATTGCGCCATGTCAGAGTTAGGGTCTGCGACAACAAGTTCTTTGAATGCCCGGCCTGCATCTTCCCTCTTGCCTTCCTTTATCAGCAAAACGCCTATCTGAAAGTTTGCGGCCTGCGCCATTGATGAGTCTAATGCCTTTGCCTTATTAAATGAATCACCTGCCTCTTTATTCTTTTCAAGCTTCGCAAGAACGAGGCCTTTCAGGAATGCCGTCTGCGCCGGTTTCACCTGCTGTTCTTCCGCAAAATTAAGCTGCTTGAGGCTTTCCTCATTCAGGCCAAGCTGATAGTATGTCTCTGCAAGGTCAAGGAAGCCGTCCTTTACGCCCGGCCTCAGCTTTATGGCGTCTATTAAATGAAATGTCGCCTCTTTATAGTTTTGAAGTTGTTTATATGTAATACCAAGGTAATATGCGGCAACGGATGACTGCGGGTCTTGTTTTCTGGCATTCTGGAAGGAAGAGAGCGCCTCTTCATAATTTTCCGACCTATAGTCAGCGATGCCCTGGGTGAGAGGGCTATCTTCTGAAAAAGCGCCCTGCGGCTTGATAAAGAGAAAAAACGCAGCCGCCAAAAACATGCTCGCAAGAAAGAAACCTTTCCCCATTCCCTAACCTCCTCATCTTTCTGTTTATCTGTCTTGACATTTTGCGCCAATTTTGATTTATTGTCAATTGCTGATATTTTAAATGGAGGTTTATGAAACATTCATGAACTTCGTTCACAAAGAAGGATGAAAATTAACCCCACCCTCACCTTAATCCTCTCCCTGAGGGAGAGGAAACTTTTTTGTTCCCTCCCCTTCAAGGGGAGGGTTAGGGTGGGGATGGGGTAAAAGAGGTATTTTCAGGTGAAAAAGGTTATAATTATAATTGTTGCGGCTGTTATATTTATCGGCGCTGTTATAGGCGGCGGATATTACTGGTATAAGAAGCAAAATGAACCGCCTCGGACAGTAGAATATAAGGATATTGGAGAGGTTGACAGGGATATAGCAAGACTTGAACCGCTTGACAAGGCAGGCAGGCTTTCATGGCAGGATAAGTATCTGCTCGGCGTTGCATACATACAGAGGGGGAGGATGGCTGACGCCGTTAAAATCCTTGAGGATGTTACAAGGCTTCATCCCAACTTCTACAAGGTCCACGAATCCCTTGGTATGGCCTACTTCAGGATGGATAATATGGAAAAGGCCGTCTCAATATGGGAAAAGGCAATTAAGATAAGCCCTCAGGCAGCCCATCTTGAGGATATGATAAACCGGGGGAAGCAGAAAATAGAGTTTAGAAAAAGGATTTCAACATTGGAGCAGGAGTTAAAGGACAACCAGGCTGGATGGCAGAAGAAATTTGAACTTGCAGCGCTCTATCTTGCCGTTAACAGGGTAGATGACGGCAAGGCCCGGCTTGAAGAGATTATAAAGGTAAAGAAGGACATCCCAGAGGTGTATGATGCTATTGCCCATGCCTATGCCATGAGCGGCGATTTTGAAAAGGCGGTTGATGCAGAAAAGAGGGCTGTAAAATTAAGGCCGTCAGACGAGAAATTTAAAAAGAGGCTTGCTGAACTGGAAAGGGTAATGGAAGGGATTAAAAAAGAGGGGTATCATAAAAAGTAACAGACACCCTTTATTTGTAGCTCAAACCTTTAGGTTTGAGGTTTCTCAAGGCTGAAGCCTCGAGCTACTGTATTTTCTGTATTTTCGGGACAAAGGAGGTAATATGTTTCAAAAAATCCTTACGGCATTAGATAACTCAACCTATTCAGACTACGGCATGGAAGATGCCATTGCCATTGCCGATACATTTAAGGCAACGGTTACAGGCTGTCATGCCTATGCTGCCCGCCTCCATGAGACAAGATTCATGGACATGGAAGCAGGACTGCCTGAGCGGTATCAATCAGAGGCAATCCTGAAAAGGCAACGTGATATACATGAATCGCTTATATCCAAGGGGCTCGGCATTATCTCAGATTCCTACATGGACAGATTTGAAAAAAGATGTGAGGAGGCAAAAGTTCCATGTATCCGTAAAAACAGAGAAGGCAAAAACTTTGTAGAGATACTAAAAGAAATAGAAGAAGGCAATTATGACCTCACAATCATGGGCAACCTCGGAATGGGGGTTGTGGAAAACAGCATTATAGGAAGTGTATGCGAAAAGGTAGCAAGAAAGACAAAAAAAGATATCCTCATAGTAAAAGATAATGCGGCGCTCAAAGGCAACATCCTCGTTGCCATAGACGGAAGCGTTTATTCATACTGGGGTTTGATGATTGCCATTGCATTAAAAAAGGCATTTAACTGCGAAATAGAGGCAGTAGCGGCCTTTGACCCATACTTCCATCAGGTTGCATTTAAAAACATTGCAGACGCCCTGTCAGAAGAAGCGGCAAAGGTCTTCAGATTCAAAGAACAGGAAAAACTCCATGACGAAATCATAGACAAAGGCATGGCAAAACTCTACGAGGCCTACCTGGACACAGCAGCCAAAATAGCAAAGGTAAGGGGTGTAGACATTAAAACAACCCTCCTGGCAGGGAAGGCATACAACGAAATACTAAAACACATCCAGATAACAAAACCAACCCTTCTTGTGATTGGCAAATTTGGCATCCACCATGTGGCTGAATCAGACATGGGCGGAAATGCAGAAAACCTCTTAAGACTTGCGCCGTGCAGCATATTCCTTGGCGCAAGGGGATTTAACCCTGAAGAGATAATCAAAACCGATACAAGCGCCTTGCCTCAGATAGAATGGACACAAGCGGCATTAAAGAGACTCGAGAAGGTCCCTCCATTTGCAATGGGTATGGCCAAAAAGGCAATAGAAGACTATGCGAGGGAAAATAACCGCGCAAAGATAACAGAAGAGGTTATGGACGAGGCAACCAATAAACTCCTTCCGCCTTCCGCAAAAAAGGCGATGGGGATACCCCCCGATTAGTCCCCCCTTAAAATAATCCCTGTAAACCCCATAATCATATTAAGTGGTTATGGGGATTTTTTTATATAAAACAGACGCAAGACTATAAGACTGTAGTTTTTGGTCTGTATAGTGAACGGCATAAATAAGTTGATATTCTTCTGTAGCTCAAACCTTCAGGTTTGAGGTTTCTCAAGACTTTCAAGGCTAAAGCCTTGAGCTACGATGTCTATTTATTTTTAGCGCTTACTATAGTCTATAAAAGGAAGGAAGGTAAAACTATGCAATGGCATAATAAGGAAATAAAAGAAGTCCTTGAAGATTTAAAGAGTTCTCCTCATGGGCTTTCTTCAGAAGATGCGCAAAAACAGCTTGAAGAATATGGTCCAAATGAACTTTTAGAGAAAAAAAAGAAGACCCCTTTAGCAATGTTCCTTGACCAGTTCAAGGACTTCATGATTATTGTCCTTATTGCTGCCGCCATTATTGCCGGCGCACTGGGTGAAGCGGCTGACACCATCGCCATAGCAGTAATTATTGTGCTTAATGCCATAATAGGCTTTGTTCAGGAATACAGGGCAGAGAAGGCAATGGCTGCTTTAAAGAAGATGGCAGCGCAATTTGCAACTGTAATAAGAGACGGCAAACTTATAAATATCCCCGCATCAGAGATAGCGCCCGGAGATATTATTGTCCTTGAGGCAGGCAAGATTGTTCCTGCTGATATGAGACTCATTGAGGCAGTCCAGTTAAGGATAGAGGAGGCAGCGCTCACAGGAGAATCAGTCCCTGTAGAGAAATCTACAAAGGCTTTGCATGATAAAGAGCTGCCTATTGGCGACAGAAAAAACATGGCATACAAAGGGACTGTTGTTAGTTATGGCAGAGGCAAAGGTATTGTGGTTTTAACAGGCATGGACACTGAAATTGGGAAAATTGCCACCATGCTTCAGGAAGAGGAAGAGGTAAAAACTCCACTGCAAAAAAGGCTCGCAAATTTTGGTAAAAGACTTGCCATTGCTGTTTTAGCCATATGTGCAGTTGTTTTTGGTATCGGAATAATGAGAGGAGAGTCTCCAATCCTTATGCTCCTTACAGCCATTTCACTGGCTGTTGCAGCCATACCTGAGGCGCTTCCTGCGGTTGTAACTATATCCCTTGCGCTTGGCGCAAGAAAGATGGTCAGGCGGAATGCACTCATAAGAAAACTCACGGCAGTGGAGACACTTGGCTCTGTTACATACATCTGCTCTGATAAGACAGGCACGTTGACTTTGAATAAAATGACAGCAGAGGAGATATGGGTTGATGGGCAACTTGTAGGGGCAGACCTCCGTGTCTGCCCGAAAGAAGAGGGCGAACACAGGGGTTCGCCCCTACATCTGCTCATGACTGCCCTTGCATTAAGCAATGATGCACAAACAGGCGCAGAGGGGAAGGCGCTGGGTGACCCTACAGAGATTGCCTTATATAACATTGCAAAGGATAAAGGCTTTGATAAAAAGGACCTTGAAACAAAATTTCCCCGCATTGCAGAGATTCCATTTGATTCTGACAGGAAGATGATGACTACCGTTCATAAAATCCCACACTCTTCCCCCCTTTTATTAGAAAAGGGAGGTGCGGGGGGATTTATCTCCTTTACCAAAGGAGCAATAGAGGTCTTGATAGAAAAATCTTCAAATATTTTGACATCAAAGGGAATAGAGACCATTGATATAGCGGAGATTAACAGAATAAGTGCAAGGATGGCAGCGGACGGTCTGCGAGTCCTTGCTATTGGGATGCGGAGATGGGAGGCTGTGCCTGAGATGATGACATCCGGGGAGGTAGAAAACAATCTCACTATTCTTGGATTTGTGGGCATTATGGATCCGCCAAGAGAAGAGGCAAAAGAGGCAGTTGCATTATGCAAGGCTGCGGGCATAAAACCTGTAATGATAACAGGTGACCATCCGATTACTGCAATGGCAATAGCAAGAAGGCTCGGTATTATTGAAGAAGATTTAAAAACTATAATTACCGGAAGGGAACTTGAAAGGCTTTCTCTTGAAGAATTTGAGGAAAGGGTTCTTCATATAAGGGTCTATGCAAGGGTTGCGCCTGAACAGAAACTAAAGATAGTAAAGGCGCTTCAGGATAAAGGACAGTTCGTTGCAATGACAGGGGACGGCGTCAATGATGCGCCTGCATTAAAGAGGGCTGATATAGGGGTTGCAATGGGCATTACAGGAACAGATGTTTCAAAAGAGGCGTCGCACATGATTCTTCTGGATGATAATTTCGCAACCATTGTGAAGGCAGTGAAAGAGGGCAGACGGATATTTGACAACATACGCAAATTCATAAAATATACCATGACAAGTAATTCAGGCGAGATATGGACAATATTTCTTGCGCCTTTCCTTGGTTTGCCAATTCCCCTTTTGCCGATACATATCCTCTGGATTAATCTTGTTACAGACGGACTTCCAGGACTTGCCCTTGCTGCCGAACCGGTAGAAAAGGGGATAATGAATAGACCTCCGCGGCATCCGAAGGAAAGCATATTTGCGCATGGTCTTGGTACGCATATTATCTGGGTGGGACTTCTAATGGGTTTTGTTTCAATCTTTACTCAGGCATGGTCAATTGAGACAGGGCATAGCCACTGGCAGACAATGGTTTTTACTGTCCTCTGCCTCAGTCAGATGGGTCATGTGCTTGCAATAAGGTCGGAAAGGGAATCTCTTTTCAGTCAGGGGTTATTTTCCAACAAACCCCTTTTAGGCGCCTTTGCATTAACCTTTGCCCTTCAGATGGCAACTATATATATTCCATTTTTAAATCCTATCTTTAAAACAGAGCCATTGAGTTTAGATGAGTTATTTATTACACTTGTCCTATCTTCTGTAGTATTCTTTGCAGTAGAAATAGAAAAATACTTTAAAAGGAGGTAACAAATTATGTACAACAAGCAGCCACAAAATGTGGAGGAGGTAATAGACATGGTAAAAGGTGTTGGAGGAAGGTTCGGGAAGGTTCCTATAATTGCAGCGGGTGTCATTCTATTACTATTACTAATGGGCGGCGCACCGTGGACTATTGTAGGACCTGGTCAAAGAGGTGTGCTTATAAGACTCGGCGCTGTGCAAAAGGGTGTTCTATCCGAAGGGTTGAACTTCAAAATGCCTTTCATTGACAGTGTCGTGAAGGTAAACGTACAGGTGCAAAAGAACGAGGCAAGGGCCGAGGCAGCTTCGAGAGACCTTCAGATCATATCTACAATCATGGCCACAAATTATCACCTGGTCCCGGAGGCAGTGGACGAGGTATATCAAAAGATAGGGATGGCATTTGAAGACAAGGTTATCCAGCCTGCGGTGCAGGAGGTTATCAAGGCCGTAACCGCTAAATACACAGCAGAGGAGTTGATAGCAAAGAGAGGAGAGGTCAAGTCTGCCATACGGACAGAACTGACCGACAGGCTTGCAGTTTTCAATATCAAGGTTGTCGAGGTATCTGTTGCGGATTTCAACTTCTCCAAGACATTCAATGAAGCCATAGAATCAAAACAGGTGGCGGAACAGAGGGTTGCCCAGGCAAAGAACGAATTAGAAAGGATAAAGGTAGAAAACGAACAAAAGATCACACAGGCAAGGGCCGAGGCCGAAGGGTTAAAGCTTCAGAGGCAGGAGATAACAGAATCCCTCCTGAAACTCAGAGAGATTGAGAACCAGCGGAAGGCTATAGAAAAATGGGATGGAAAACTGCCGAGTGTAACAGGCGGGACTGTTCCATTTATACAGGTAAAATAAATAATACTGTAAAATGCTTATAAGAACCCTATCTGTATGGCTTGTTGGCCTGCCTGTTACAATATTCATTTTTATCATTGTAATCATTTCGCTTGCGTTTGACAGGAGCGGCAACAGCATCCACTCTATCGGCGCTCTATGGAGCCGAATCCTGCTTTTTTTAAGCGGCGTAACTGTTGAGATAAAAGGCGCGGAAAATCTATTTCAAGACAGCCCCCAGATTCTTGCGTCAAACCACAGGGGTGCATTTGATATTTTAGCTTTGCAGGGATTTATTCCCATTCAATTCCGCTGGGTTGCAAAAAAGAGCCTTTTTAAGATACCCATCATCGGATGGTCTATGAGCCTTGCGGGATATGTAAGCATTGACAGAGAAAAGGCAGGGAGCGCCTATAAGAGCATAGAAAGAGCGGCTGAGAAGGTAAAAAAAGGGGCGTCTGTTCTGATATTTCCGGAAGGCACGCGAAACGCTGCAGGCAGCCTCCTCCCATTTAAACGAGGCGGGTTTTTGCTTGCGATAAAAAGCGGCGTCCCGATTGTGCCGGTGTCAATAAGAGGCACTGAGAACCTAATGAAAAAGGAGAGTATTTTAATAAGGCCGGGGGCCGTAAAGGTTGTTATAGGAAAGCCAATACCTGTATCGGGTGCAGACGAGAAGCTTCTCATGGAAATGGTTAGGAAGGCAATTGAGGAGGGACTTACAGCCTGTTAGGGATTATCGCATTAGATTGCAGAGGTATTCATGCCGCGTTTAATAAAGAATAGGTCCAAAAAGAGCGGCCTTCTCCCTGGAACACTTGTCCATATCGGTGAAAAGAGGGAAAAGGATGTAAACATCTTTGTCATTGATTATGACGAGGCAAATGTCTATGAAATAGAATTAAAGGCTGTAGAGGAATGCCTGCCTTTAAAGGAGAAATCTACTGTAACATGGATAAATGTTGAGGGGCTCCACCGCTCTGACATTATTCAGAAACTTGGCGATTGCTTCTCTTTGCATCCGCTTGTCCTTGAAGACATCCTGAATACAGACCAGCGTCCAAAGATAGAGGATCATGGAGAATATATCTACATTGTCCTTAAGATGCTGCATAAAAAGAGCGGAACAGAATTTATCGCTGAACAGATTAGCATAATACTTGGCAAAAACTTCGTCCTCTCATTTCAGGAAGGGATAAAAGGTGATGCATTTAACCTGATTAGAGAAAGGATAAGGAGCGGGAAGGGACGGATACGGGGTCTTGGGACGGATTATCTTGCATACTCACTTATAGATGCAATCGTAGACAACTACTTTGTCGTGCTTGAAGAGATGGGGGAAAGGATAGAAAATCTTGAAGAAGAACTTGTCAAAAATCCTCAGGTGCAGACTTTGCACAAGATACATGTATTCAAAAGGGAGATGATATACTTAAGAAAAGCCGTATGGCCATTAAGAGAGGTGATAAGCACAATGGAAAGGAAGGAATCTCCTCTCATCAGGGACACCACATCCATATATCTCCGGGATGTATATGACCATACAATACAGGTGATTGATACAATTGAGTCGTATCGCGAGATGCTTTCAGGCATGCTTGATATATACCTTTCAAGCATAAGCAACAGGATGAATGAGATAATGAAGTTTCTAACCATCATCGGCACAATATTCATCCCTCTCACCTTTATAGTCGGCATATACGGCATGAACTTTGAATTTATGCCTGAATTAAAATGGCGGTATAGCTATTTCGTGGTCATTGTTGGAATGTCTGCAATAGCAATCATGATGCTTTTCTATTTTAAAAAGAAGAAATGGCTGTGAAACATGCGCTACGGTTTTGCCGCCGGCTTCCTCTTTTATTGTGCTTCGAGGTTGAATGTGGGGCAGGGCAGGATGCGTTATATTGCCTTTTTCAGGCTGTCAACTATTGCTTTTATCCTGTCAGGTTTTGTCTTTAACGACGCCCTGTTGCAGATAAGTTTTGATGTAACCTTCATTATCTCCTCTACTTCCACAAGGCCGTTTCTTTTTAATGTCTCGCCGGTTTGAACCAGATCAACGATCCTCTCCGAAAGACCAAGGAGCGGGGCCAGTTCAATAGAACCGTAGAGTTTTATTATCTCAACCTGTATCCCTTTGTTCATGAAGTGCTTCAACGTAATGTTCGGATACTTTGTGGCAACCCTTATGTGTGTCCAGTGCTTCGGATTATCTTTTTTGCCCAGTTCCCTGGGCTCTGCAACAACCATCCTGCAAATGCCGATGCCTAAATCAAGCGGTTCATAGATATCCCTCTCCTGTTCCAAAAGCACATCCTTCCCTGCTATACCCGCATCTGCGGCGCCATATTCCACATAGGTCGGCACATCCTGAGACCTTATTACCATGAACCTGATACGGCTCTTCTTATTTTCAAAGATAAGTTTTCTGCTGTCCTCCATGACATCGGAACAGTCAATACCGATCTTTTTAAAAAGGGCAACAGCCTCTTTCAGAATCCGACCTTTCGGAAGGGCAATGGTTAAGTAGTTTTGAGTTTTGAGTTTTAAGTTTTGAGTTCTCATTCTTTCACCCTCTTTATCTTTGCGCCCAGTTTTGAAAGTTTTTCCTCTATCTTTTCATAACCCCTGTCCAGATGATAAACTCTGGAAATCTCCGTTACCCCCTCTGCTGCAAGACCTGCTAATATTAATGACGCGCTTGCCCTTAAATCTGTTGCCATGACAGGGGCGCCGTTGAGAGAGGGTCTCCCTTTTATAATCGCATTTTTTCCTTCTATCTTTATATCCGCTCCCATTCTCCTTAATTCGCTTACATGCATAAACCTGTTTTCAAAAACAGTCTCTGTTATCACAGATATCCCGCTTGCAATGCTCATCATTGCCATTATCTGAGCCTGCATGTCAGTTGGAAAACCCGGATAGGGGAGGGTCTTTACATCAAAGCTTCCCAGGTGAGAATTTCCTGTAACACGCACCCCGCCATTTTCCGTTTTTATCTCCACACCCGCCTCTCTTAGTTTTGCAGCCAACATCTCAAGGTTTTGTAAGGGGCAGTTTTTAACAAGCACATCACCCTTTGTCATGCCTGCTGCAATCATAAATGTCCCTGCCTCTATCCTGTCAGGCATAACCGTGTGCCTTACTGGTTTCAGGCTCTCAACGCCTTCTATGGTTATGCAATCCGTGCCTCCGCCTTTTATGCAGGCGCCCATCTTGTTTAATACATTTGCCAGTTCCGCCACCTCCGGCTCACATGCGGCATTTTCCAATACAGTAACACCATCGGCAAGCGTTGCCGCCATCATGATATTCTCCGTGCCTGTTACTGTAGAGATATCAAAACATATTTTGGCGCCTTTAAGCTTTTCTGCCTTTGCATTGATGTAGCCGCCGTCTATCTTAATATCAGCCCCCATCTTTTCCAAAGCCGTCAAATGGAGATTCATGGGTCTCGCTCCTATTGCGCATCCACCGGGCAAAGAAACCCTTGCCATTTTAAATCTTGATAGAAGCGGCCCCAACACGAGAGACGACGCCCTCATGGTCTTGACTAATTCATAAGGCGCTTCCGGATTTTTGAGGTTTCTGGTTCTAATCTTTAAGGCATTGCCATCTTCCTGAATTTCAGCCCCGATATAAAGAAGCAGGGTTTTTATAGTGTCAATGTCTTTTAGTTTCGGAACATTATAAAATGTATTCCAGTCATCGGTTAAAATAGCCGCGGAAAGGATTGCCAATGCTGCATTCTTAGCGCCGCTTATCTCTACCTCTCCAATTAGACGATTGCCGCCTTGTATAATAATCTTGTCCATGCCTATACCTGCAAGGCCATATTATGGCCTTTTAACGCCTCTGTCTGATAATAATGTGTGAGCGCTTCTATGAGTTCGTTTAAGTCTCCTTCCATTACAGCATCAAGTCTGTGAAGGGTAAGGCCGATCCTGTGGTCTGAAACACGGTTTTGAGAAAAATTGTATGTCCTTATTTTTTCGCTCCTGTCTCCTGTCCCGACCTGACTTTTTCTTTCCATCGCAATATTAGTATCCTGTTCCTTTTGCTTTATGTCCAAAAGTTTCGCCGCCAGCATTTTCATGGCCTGTTGCCTATTTTTATGCTGGCTCCTTTCAGCCTGACACTGGACAATAATATTTGTCGGGAGATGCGTTATCCTTATAGCAGTTTCCACCTTATTTACATTCTGCCCGCCTGCGCCGCCGGCCCGAAAAGTATCAACCTTTAAATCTGCCTCTTTTATATCTACTTCAACCTCTTCGGCCTCAGGCAGCACTGCCACAGTAATAGTGGATGTATGTATCCTGCCCGATGCCTCTGTTGCCGGAACCCGTTGAACGCGATGCACACCGCTCTCGTATTTGAGCTTGCTGTATACGCCCTTGCCGGCAATTATGGCTATAATCTCTTTTAATCCGCCCATTCCTGTCGGGCTGCTGCTTAATATCTCCACCTTCCATTTTTGAACTTCAGCGTATCTCGAATACATCCTGAAAAGGTCGGCAACAAATATTGCGGCCTCATCGCCGCCAACGCCTGCCCTTATTTCAAGTAGTATATTTTTTTCATCATTCGGATCCTTTGGAATAAGAAGGATTTTGAGTCTTTCTTCCAATTCAGTTTTTCTTTTTTGAAGAACAGGGATTTCTTCTTTGGCTAAACCCTTAAGCTCTTCATCTTTTCCTTCTATAATCGCCTTGTTTTCCTTTAATTCATTCTCTGCTTTTTTTAATTCATTGTATGCCTCCACCATCTCAATCAGAGACGAATGTTCCCTGCCATACTTTTGAAAGCTTTCCTGGTCAGAAATAACCTTTGGGTCGCTTAAAAGATTTCCGAGTTCAATATATCTTTTTTCTATTTCTTCAAGTCGCTTAAGCATGTCGCTTTGCTCCATTGTAAAATGCAAATTGCAAAATAAAAAATGCAAAACAAAATAGTGGTTAGTTTTCTATCTTTACATTTTTTAATTTTAACTTTTGCAATCTTCAATCTTTAATTTGCAATGTTCTATATTTTTTTAAATTCTTCCCTTATTTCGTCTGGCCTGCCGCAGGTCATTTCACCTTCAGTGCATTTGCCTGTGCTTACACAGCCAGGACCTGCTTTTTTAAATATAAATGGCGCCTCTTTTTTTGCAAGGGAAAGCATCCTCTTTGCCATCTCCCTTATCTCCCATTGAGCCCTTTCACAGGTGCGAAGGCCAAAAAAATGCAGAAGTTCTCTGGCATTCATTGTAACTATAATCTTTGTCTCTGCAGCATTTGGAAGTATATATCTGGCGTCTTCTGCCGGTATGCCTGCCTCAATCATCTCATTATATAAACTGTAGAGCGAGGCTGTGATATCAGAAAATTTTTCCCCTATTTTTGCATTTTTCTTTATAGAGGGCGGGGTTACAAACTCCAGCCCCTCTTTGAATTTAACATACCGCTGGCTTTGCTGAGAATATGACGCAAGCCTGTGACGCACCAACTGGTGAGATGTGGCCCTTGATATGCCTTCTATGCCAAAGGTAAAACCGGCATGCTCCAGCACAGAGAGGTGTCCCATCTTGAGAATCTTCCCTAAAAACTTTTCAAAAGATGCGCCAAGAACCTTTTCCTCTAATTGGGATATATTACTGTCCGAATAGCAGAGTTTGGCAGCCAGAACTACGGTCTTTTCAGGGGCCGGGGTAAAATTAAGGAGGGTTACCTTCATAGAATACAGTGTCAAAGTATCAGAGGGTCAAAGAGTCAAAGTTTTTGTTTTTATCTCTGATACTCTGACTCTCTGACACTATATATCAGCTTGCCTCTTTCTTCTTATATTTCTTCTTAAATTTCTCCACCCTGCCGGCAGGATCCACCAACTTTTGCTTGCCTGTAAAAAACGGATGACAGTTAGAGCATACCTCTACCCTTAAATCCTTTTTGGTAGACCTGGTTTCTGCAATAAACCCGCAGGCGCACTCAATAGCAGTTGTTTCGTATTTTGGATGTATTCCTTCTCTCATACAACCTCCCAAGAATATTTAAGCTTTAGATAATAACAATTGTGTCAATTAACTGCAAGAAAAATTTGCAGGTATTTTCACATGACAGCCTTTATCCCATCATTCCGGAAAGGGGCCTTCCTGCAAGGAGGTGCATATGCAGGTGAAATACTGTCTGCCCTCCATCCTCGTTTGTATTTATAACAACCCTGAAACCTTTTTTACTGACGCCGAGCTTTTCAGCTGCCTGATTAGCCATTGAAAGCATATCGCCCAGAAGGCCTTTATCCTTGCATTCAAGAATGGTTGAAAAATGCCTTTTGGGCATTATGAGTATATGCGCAGGCGCCTGCTGGTTTAGATCTTTTATTGCAATAAGGCTGTCATTCTCCAATACTATTGTTGAGGGTATCTCCTTTTTTGCTATTTTGCAAAAGATACAGTCCATGGTATCTCCTGATTACTCAGATTTTTGAAAAACGATTACACAGATTAAAATCTTGTTTCCGAAATCAGTGTAATCTGTTTATGTAATCGGTGTAATCATGCTTTCTTTCGCGACGCCTTTTCTTTTAGACCCGATATGCCGGCCCGTCTTTTCAGTTCATTTAATATCTCCTGCAAAGAAATATCCTTTTGCCCGAGCAAAATAAATGTATGAAACAAGAGATCCGCCGCTTCATGGATAATCTCTCCCTTCTCGCTGCCCCTTGCTGCATCAATCAGCTCAGCGGACTCCTCTTTTACCTTTTCCAGAATTTTGTCAATGCCCTTTGCATACAGGGATGCAACATATGATTTTTCCGGCGCGGTCTTTTTTCTCTGTTCTATGGTTTTAAAGAGTTCTGCCAAAACCGCCAAGCCTGCGGCTTCTTCTGCGCCTTTATCAATCCTTCTGAAAAAACAGCTCCTCTCTCCTGTATGGCATGCAAACCCAATCTGATTAACCTTTAAAAGCACAGCATCTTCATCACAATCATAGTAAATGGCCTTAACCTCCTGAAAATTTCCAGAGGTCTCGCCCTTAAGCCACAATTTATTTCTTGAACGGCTGAAGTAATGCGCCCTGCCTGTGAACACTGTCTTTTCCAACGCCTCTCTGTTCATATATGCCATCATCAGGACTTCACCGGTAGCATAATCCTGCGCAATTGCAGGGATAAGTCCCTTTTCATCAAATTTTATGCTATTTATATCTATTGCCGCTATTAACATCATTTACCGCTCACCGCTTAAACAGCTCTTTATGCTTTGCAAGATAGTATACAATCACGCAATTTAATATCAGGATGCCGATGCGGATTAGTGTCTGCTCCTGAATAATCTCATATATCTCAAACGGAATAAGAAGCGCAGTTGCAATTACTGTCAGCCATTCTGCCCATCGCTTCCTCCTATGCAGGCCGTAGCCCATTGCGAGATTCAGCAAGGCATAAGAAACCATGCCGATTGAAACCCCGATAATCGTTCCGTTTTTAATCATCCCTATCTTTGTTATCACGGCCTCTATATAGCGGTTATCCATATCAAGGCCAAAGTAGTCAACAATCTGATTGGCAAACACTTCCATGTTTTTATTTATAAGGATTATAACGCCAAAGGATAAGAGGGTGGCAATTATCCCCAGGGTGAATTTTTCAATAATGATAATTTTTAGGAAGGCCTCATGCTTTTTCATCGCCTGCTGTCCCATACTTACTATTTATAAGGTTTTAGTGTCTAAAAGTAAAGCGGAAACCATGAGTTGACTTGCCTCTTTACAAGCCTGCTCACCTCTCTTATACCTATAAACGGGTGTTTGAGGGCAAGATAAAAATACTTTCTTTTCTGAAGCCTTTTAAATTTTCTGTAGAGTTTAGACAGTTCCTTCCTTGAAAGTGTCTCGGACATTATGATGTGACGATTTTCGACCTCATTAAACTCCTCTCTCAGGATACTCCAGTCCATGAAATCGGTCACCAGCCCCCTTTTCTTTGCAATTTCCCATACAGGAGTTCCGGGTAGAGGGGTAAGCATAAGAGGGGAAAAGCTGTCTATGCATGATTTTCGTATGAATCTGTATGTATCCATTATTTCCTCTTTTGTCTCATCCGGAGAACCGATAATAAAACCCCCGTGTGTAAGAATATCTTGTTTTTTGAGTATCCTTATGGCATTACTATTTTGCTCTACGCTGCAGGCCTGCTTTTTCAGGTATTTCAAAACTCTCTGATTGCCGGATTCTATGCCGAGAAACACGTGCGTTATGTTCATGCTCTTAAGAAGTTCCGCTACTTCCTCCGTTATCTCGTTTGGGCGAACGTTACAGTTGAAGGTTATCTTTTTGTGAAGGCCCGCCTCCCTTATAAGTTCAACTATCTTTTTGAACCTCGCCCTAGGCGCTATGAAAAGGTCATCATAGATGGAAAGCTGAGACACGTTAAACCTTTCAACGATATGGACTATTTCTTTTACCACGTATTCAGGGGAAAAGAACCGCGCCTTCGCGCCCCAGAAGGGTTTTGAAAAACAGAAGATGCAGTCGTACGGGCAGCCGCGAGAAGTAAAAATCCCGCGGCGCGGATGGTAATATAACTCTCTCGCTGGAATTGGCAAAGTGTCAAGGTTTTTTATGCGTTCGCGAAACGGAGTCATTGAGAGCCCACTTTTATCGTGATAGACGATACCCTTTACATCGGCGAGTTTTTGCTTCGCAAGAAAGCTGTCTTCCATGAAAATACGCATAAGTTCGACTATGGCGTCTTCGCCCTCGTTTATAATCCCCACGTTCATGTCCTCTGTAAGGGTATTGGGTAGCGTTGATATATGAACGCCTCCCACTACGACAGGGATGCTTCTTTCTTTGCAAAGTTTTGCATATCTCTGGGCGATATGGTAATTCTGCGATACTGAAGAAAGACCCACGATATACGGCTTAATGTCATCAAGTGTTGAACTGAAAACCGGCCCGTAAGTAACTTTTATTTCGAGCTCCTTTTCTGTGAAATGCCTTCTCAGGGAAGATGCTATATAAAGGATTCCCAGATGTTCCGCTGAATCCTCCGTATAGCGGAGTCCCTCGTCAAGATTTATGCAGTTTACAAGAAGTATCTTCACGGTCTACCTTTTTCTCTTAAACTGTCAGTAGAACCCCATCCGGAAAATAGCTTTTTTATTATACCAAAATTCAGCAGTTTTATATCCTCCATCCTGATGCCTCTATTCAATCTTGTATACTTTACGGTTGTAAAAACGAGAGCTGTCAAAACAATCAGTGGCTTCAGGTTTTTTATATAAGCAGGCATCAGGTTTCTAACTATTTGATAACAGTATCCGTAAACTCTGTTCAGAGGGGCCCAGTCCATATGTTTGACTACCGTATCCACGATCTCTTTATTGCCCGCAAGGGCATGCCTCTCGGATATAGTTTTTGATTCACGGTGCAGTCTAAAACAAGATAAAAAATCCTCGCAGTACATCACGCTAAATCTCTTTGCCATTTTAAACCAAAGGTCATAATCCATAGTATAAGAAAGCTCCCTGTCTACACCGCCGGCGGCCGTGTAGGCATCCCTTCTGAAAAACACCGAAGACTGCGATATGTAATTGCATGTCGCAAGGGTCTTTAAGTCAAAATTCTCGGTGGGATATTCCCCCAAAACCCTACTGTCTTCATCCGTACAATATGTTTTTCCATAAATCATGGCAACATTAGGATTTAATTCGAAATATTCAACAACGGTTTTTATAGCGCCGGGAAGGTAGGTGTCATCAGAATTGAGCCATGCGAGTATTTCGCCCTTGCTTATCCCGAAGCCCTTAATTATGGCATCCGACTGGCCCCTGTCTTTTTCCGAAATCCACCTGAGCCGTGTCTCGTATTTTTTAAGTATCTCTACGGTGTTGTCCGTTGAACCTCCGTCAATGACTATGTATTCGATGTTTGAGTAGTCCTGAGAGAGGACGCTTTTTATGGTTTCCTCGATGAACACCCCTTGGTTATAAGATGGGGTTATTATGGAGACGAGTGGTCTGCTCATTTTTTAAGCCTTCTCTTTAGTGTTCTTTCCGGTAAATTCTTTGTAAACTTTTTCATAAACCTTCAGAGTTTCTTCTGCCGTGCGCTCCCATGTGAACGACCGCGCTCTTTCAAACCCTTTCCCTATAAGGGTGTTTCTCAAGTCCTTGTCATAAAGCATGCTGACTTTTTCGGCTATATCATAGGGATCTTCGGGGTTAAAGACAACTGCAGCATCACCCGCCACCTCAGGGAGGCTCGTGGTGTTCGAGCACGCAACTGGAAGTCCAGTTGCCATGGCTTCAACCACGGGGATGCCGAACCCCTCGAATAACGACGGAAAAACCAGAATGCCGGCGGCATTATACAGTAGCGGCAGGTCTTCGTAAGGCATGTAGCCCAGGTGTGTTATATATTCACTGAGCCCAAGTCTTTCTATCTCCATCTCGACGTTAGTGTGATTCTGCTTTTTAATTCCAGTAAGAATAAGTTTGTCTTTGATGGCGTACTTTTCCTTGAGTATCTTGTAGGCTCGCACAAGGTTTATATGGTTTTTATGCGGCCATGTGGCCGCCGGATAAAAGATGAAATTTTCCGGCAGGACGTGCCGTTTCCTGAACGCGCTGACCGCGCCAGTGTCTATTTTCTTGAAATTTTCGCAGTGACCGAGATATACAACGGAAATTTTATCGCCTGAGATAGCATACTTCTCGATAAGGCTTCTTTTGGTAAATTCGCTTATAACAATTATGTGGTCGGCTTTTTCCGCCGATGCTCTATAGGTAAGCCGTCGAAGTTCAAGAGATTCTTTGTTGAAAAACTGCGGAAAGTACTCCTGTTGAATGTCCACAATTGTAAGCACCACAGGCGCATCATAATGTTTTTCGTGCGGAAAGGCGTTGAACATGTAGTGCATGACGTCACACTGCTGCGAGGTAACGGCAGCAGATGGATTGTGAAAAAACTTTGCAGCTCTGACGGCCAGTTCGGCCGAACGTCTGACGATTTTCATAAACAGCGATTTACTGTCCGATTCAAAAATGATTCCTCCAACAATAGCCATTGCTTTCAGTTTCGCGATTTCTATTGGCTTATATTTCCCCGAAATTATTTTTTTGAAGTTTTTAGCGATGACGGGAAAAGCCTTTTCGTTTGAGATGGAGCAATAAAGAAGGTACTCGTTCGAACGGTCGACCGTTTGAATAGTTTTCACAAGGTTCCGTGCGTAGGTCTCTACGCCACCAACCGTGCCGAGTGGAAGGTATCCGATGGGCAGACATATACGCATAGCTACTTTTTTACCACCGCAAAAAATACAGGGGTTAATATATCAGGATTCATATTTCCGTTAATCAACCTAACCTTCTTTACGTAAAACCAATAGAATCTTCGCAATATTTTAAGAATCTTTTCTTTCCATATGCCAATCGCAAATTCCTCAAAGCCGCCGAACTTTATGTCTTTAAAGCCGGCGGCCATTAAAACCTGCTGAAGACTGTGTTCTATATAACCAACCTCATGAGTGAAATCGTTGTATCTATGGAGTTGTCCATCGGGGGCCTGCAGATTCGGGGTCTGAATTATAAGTATGCCGCCGCTTTTAAGGGAAGCCCTCAATGCTTTTAGAAAGCCGATAGTTTCCTCTTTTCTTATATGTTCAAGCACGTCAATAAGTGTTATAATTTCAAAAGTATCTTTATTTTTGTCCTCAAGCCATGCCGGTATGTTCTCGACCAGCGCGCAGTTTAAGCTGATGGATTTGCAAAAATCAACCGTATCCTGCGAAATATCGATGCCGAGATAATTTTTGTAACCCCAGTTTTTCATGCAGGTAAGCATCTCGCCCCTGCCGATACCAACGTCAAGAAGCCTCGAGTCCTTATCGGAGGGAAAGAAATGCTTATAGTTGAGTTCAAACTGTTTAAACTTGGGCCCGGCCTGCTCATATGAGCCAAAAGCAACTTTTATGTACGAATCTAATATTTCCTTCATTTAAATCTCCCCCATTAGATTATCTTGCTATTTGACCAATTCCAAACAAACGTTTGCCCCGGACGCCGCGGCGTAATCCTTGCCCGGTGTTTTCTCTGTTATCATGTCATAAGAGAGAGCTTCTTTACACTCTTCTCTAAAAGCCGCCATCCATCCATCAGGTTCATATTTGAAATAATTCTCAATTGTAAACGATGGAGAAAAGGCGCTGACAATCCGGTCCACCATTACCCCATCAAAAACCTGAAACCAGCCATGATTTTTATGCTTCCCGAACGGAACGCTGAGATAAAGAACTCCTCCCGGCTTTAAAATTCTCCGAAATTCTTTTATTGCCTGCAGATACGCCAGCGGATCATTTTCTTTCTTAGCTAAGTTCTTTGTATAGACTATTGTGTTGTCCATGCCGATGTGCTCAAGGGTGGAAAGGCATACTATCCAATCAAAATAATCGTCTTTGTAACACGTATCCCGCAAGTCTTGATAAACATAAGAAACCTCCATCCGATAGAAACAACTGTGCTCGGGGGCAAGAGTGGAAATGAATATTTTTTTCGATTCCAGCGCCTTGTGAGAAAGTATATAATCAAAGTTCAATACCGAACCGGCGTCAAGAAGATTTCCTTCCCCATCCGGCAGCCTTGAAAAAAGCCACGGGTATTCTACAATCCTGTCGTCAATCCTGAAGCCATGGCCCGGTGGAAGTTTTTTTGCGTCAAAACCGCCGCGCTCAAGAGTCTCACGGATTTTTTTATGCTTGTAGAAGTTGTAGCCAATCCTCCAAGGCTTCATGCCGTTAAGGACAAAAAGCGCACAATTTATGCTGTGATAGATTCTCTTTATAAAGTTCATCGGCTTCAAATTATTCAATCTTTAAGCGCAAAGGAAATGGTAAAATATCAAACCTCTTCCGCATGTTGACAGCCATTGCGATATACCAGTATAGAGCCGTAAATGCAGTTGCCATAGATGCCCCCAGTGCTCCGTAATTTGGAATAAACGCCATGTTCAATGCGGCATTCAAAAATAATCCGACTAATAAAAATCTGACAACCATATTATGACGACCTGTTATGCTAAATAATAGGCCGATTTGTCCGGACAGGGCAATAAGAATGTGGGCGCAAAGCAACACAGCAAGCGCCGAATACACGCTATAAAATTCCCCTCCATAAAAATCAAGTATCCGTTTTCCAAAAACTAAAAAGACGGCGAACAACAAAGAAGAAGCGAACAAAACGAGACGTGAAGCCTTCATGACGAGATGTTGAAGTTCCTTGTGATTTCCCTTTGCATAAATGTCGGCTATTGCAGGGCCAAATGAGGAATTTACCGCCGCACTGACTAAAGTCAATAAACCGGCAATGTTACTTGCTACAACGTAAAAACCTGCTTCTTTGGGGCCTCTAATAACACCGACCATAATAATGCCGAGTCTATAAAGTATAAGCTGGTAAAGAACCGCGATTAGCAACATTGCTCTTGCAACGTTAAACCACTCTCTGGAATTAAAACTCGCTTCGACAATGCTCACCTCGCCGGGCCGTATCTTGTAAAAAAGGAAAGAAGCAACAATTAACGCAATCACGGCGGCTATAATGCTTATAGACATAGCTGTTGCAGCCGTAAAATCAATTTTGAACCATAAGATGGCAATAACTATTCCTGCGCAAAAGACAGATGGTTGTAAAATAGTTCGCGGGATTTCGGCGCGAATTACCCTTTTAAAACCTATCAGCCATCCTTCCTTCATCTGCAATAAGGATAAAATGGGCAATCCCGCAATAGCTATCAATAATGTGTAAAAAAATTCGGCGCTTAATTTCTCCCTTATGACCCATACCCCAAAAGCACAAAGAAGAGCAATTAAAACTGCCGTCGCGAATACGATTTTATTCGTGTATTGTAAAAATCCTTTTAGGAGCATCCACTCTTTCTCCCCATTGTAAACCGCGATAAATCGCATGGATGCCTGAGAAAAACCCATATCAGATAAAATCATCAGTAAACTTACCAATGTAAAAGCATAAACGTATATACCGAAATTCTCGGCGCCAAGCATGCGGGCAAGCACTATTTGTATAAAAAAAGCCATGGTGACGGCGATTGCCTTGACCGCTAAATTCCCTATGGCGCCGCGCACGAGCATAGATTTTCTATATTCTTTAAAGATCATTTAATCCTTTATCAACGAAAAAAGCGGCACGGCTTGTTATGTCAACAACCGAACCTAATTCATTACTTTTTACAAAATTTTCGTCTATCTCGAACAATTCTTTTGCAAGTTGGTCAAAAGCAATGGTTGTCCTTTTATTGATTAAATCCGTCCTGGCTGAAATGAGTTCTGATTTTATATCATGAGATGTCCTTTCTATAATCTTGGACCAAAACATGTCCTTCGTATCGTTTATGTATCTTCGTGTATCCGCATCAGCTATTACAATCCTTTCCGGAGCTGCTTTTATAGCCCATTTCAGGAATAGATTAGTCTCGTGGAGATTTAAAGGGGTTGTAAGATATTTTAACCAGGTCTTTGTTTTATTTCTCTTGATCAACTCTTCCGCAAAGGCGATGGTTTTGTTTATATCAAGTCCCATAATTTTCTTGTAAGTCTCAGGCTCAAACCCAACTATGGAAATAGTTACTGCGCTGAATAAATTCTCAAGCATTTCAAGCATGTCAAGGCTTACATTTCCATTGGTAACCAATATGATTTTCAGTTCAGGATATCTACTTTTAAGGCCATACAGCCATTTGATAGACTCTTTCTGAATTAAAACTTCACCGCCTTGCACCATCAAATTTTCGGGACGACAAAGGTCAATAAATTTTGCTAAGGATTCATAATTGTCATATTTCCCATGCCATGACGGGGAATCTACGCAACACATCGCGCATGATGCCTGACAAGCCAAGGAAAGTTCCGCGATTACAAGTTTGACTTTCATGCTATCGGATGGCAATAATTTTCGGAACCTGGCGCGTGAACAACCGCAATAAGCGTTGAATCGTTCTAATTTCTTCTGTATATCAACATCATCAATGCGGCCTATCTTCATGGTATTGATACCCCAAACTTGGCAACACGGATATACTTCCCCTTGAGTGTTGACAAACATCTCTTTGAAATGACATGCAGTTTTGGGGCCGGTTGATCTTAAATATGCAAATAGAAAACGCGCTCTCCATGCCACAGCGCCAACGAGAGGGGTTCGCTTAATTAATTCTTTGAATGCATATAAGTTCTTCTTAAACATGCAAAACTCCAAGAATGTTAATAACCAAAAGGGTAACGCCCTTCTTTGAAATTTAACACGTCCGGCGTAAGACTATATTTAACTCCGTCCATGTAATGAGTGCACTTCTTGCAAATTTCGGGCAAATTTTCCGTGCCAAAAGAGGATCTGATTTTTTTATACTTTTCGCTATTCCAGATCTCTTTCAAAGTTTCTTTCCTGCAATCACCTATTGTCAATTCAGGAGAAATTGCTTCGTTCATACAGGAACAGGCAACTGCCAGCCCGGAGGAAGTTATACCCAGTCCTATATAAAAAACGAAACAGGGGTTCAATTTAGCCTGCGAGGGAATGTTTTCTCTAAAAATTGCGCCTGCCGGCAAATCTTCTTCGCCTACGGTTCCACCCCAATTGGAATAAACATTATCAATCGTAATGTCAATTCCCAACTTTTTAAATTCTTTGAAATCAGGGCTTTTAAACACTTCGGACTTTTTAGCCACTCTAAGAATCAATCCAAGAACGTATGCCGGTTTTATTGTATTCCTTAACTTTACGAAATTGACGATATTTGATTTAACTTTCTCGTATTTATCCACCCCGTACATTTTATGGTAGGATTCTCTTGTTAGCCCTCCGATACTGAAATGCATGATATCCGTATTGTTAATAAAATAACCCCAATCATCCTTAATTCTATCTAGTGCAATGCCATTTGTCACGACGGTGATTGTGCCTATCTTGGGATATCTTCTCGCTATTTCTATCCTTTCCAGACATTTTGAGTCTAAAAAAAAGTCCCCGTTAATCGGAGAAAAATCAAGCGACCCTCCGCCCATTTCCGAATATTCCCTGATTATCTTTTCATATAACTCCAGCGACATTTCTTCTTTTTTTCTATTGTTTTTTTTTGGGTAAGAACAAAAACAACATCTTGCATTGCAAATGTTAATGGTTTCTATATTTAAGCTGAAAGGCCTTTTATTTATAAGTTCCTCGAATCTCTTGTTTCTTTTCAAAAAAATATGCTTGATTCTGGCAATAATTCTGCCGATCCTAAACTCCTTTACCAGTATTTTGGCGAAGATAAAGTTGTAATACTTGCATAATGCAGTAAGCTCCTCTAAGTATGCAAAATTTATAAAAGCCATAAACCCTTTTGCCATTTTTGCTTTCCCACCTATCTCTTTATTTTTCTTAACACTTTCGTTAAGACAAAATAAAATCCGAACTGTTTAAAGTTTCTGTATAGCAGGAATATCCGCATCTTTGCAAGGTGAAATACCTTCCCAAAGACAAAAATGATAAGCGAACGGTAGAGTTTGTATTTGACGGCCTCGCTCGCGATTTTTTTCAGACTGCCGAACTCAAACCAGTATGTCGCCATGTTCGACATAAGCCATGCCTTGACCCTGTCTTCCACCGGAAACTGCGCGGTAAAAGCCGGCGGAATTTGGTAATTGCCCTGCGGGTCGATGAGGGTGGAAAAATTGCGTAGTTCGCCCACGCTTCCGTTTTTTCCATACCACGCGCGCACATCGGTTCCGGGCCACGGCACGCACATGTTCCAAAAGGCATAATCGGCTTTATGAGTTTTCGCGAATTGCAGCGATGCCATGTGACGCTCAAGGTTGTCTTCGGGAAGCCCTATGACAAAGCACATGCCGAGCGTAAGCCCGTGTTTTTTGATTAACCTCGCGGCCCCGGCTATTTTTTCAAGCGTCTCCCCCTTGTGTGTCAGTTCAAATACCTCTGGGTGTCCGCTTTCCACGCCAAGGCAGATGTTCTGTCCGCCCGCTGACACGTAAAGTTCAATCATCTCCTCGTCAATCAGGTCCGCGCGCACATTGTCCACCGTGAGTTGGCAATGAAGGTCAGCATCTTTAAACATCTTCAAAAATTCTTTAAAACGATTCTTGTTTATGGTCGGGACATCATCGGTAATGCTTATTGTCCTTATGTTCGGGTATCTTTTTTTTGCCTCGACAATCTGCCTCACGCAAAGCGAGAGGTCTCTTAATCTTACCTTTCTTCCAGCCACCATTTTTACGTTGCAGAACGAGCAGTCAAAGGGACAACCCCTGCTTAACTGTATCTGGTAGTCGGATAGAAATTCGTTTCCATAGGCTATGTCCAGATTAACCGCCGGGATTTCCTGTGGGGAAGGCAGCGTGCAATCTATTGAAACCGGTGTTTCCCCCTTTTTTGCCGTTGCCACGAGGTCTTTTATAATCCCCTCGGCCTCGCCGCGCACCGTGTAGCTGACCCGGCGATCGGAGCCAAAATCGTCGGGAAACATGATAAAATGGGGACCTCCAAGTATTATGGGCGCAGCAGTGGAGTCAGATACCCTTTCTATTATAGATAGGCATTCGTCATAAACATACGTAAATACGGTTATTCCGATTACATCGGGCTTGAAACTTTCGATCACCTCTTCTATTTCGGGGACTCTGATTTTTCCTCTGAGCCCCCTTAAAAAAGCGTAATCCATTACCACCACTTCATGACCGTGATGCTTCAGCATACCGCCAAGAAGGGTTTGCCCCATGTGCATGCGACCCACGGTGAAGTAATCATTTTTGCAGGGGTTTATAAAAAGCACGCGTTTTCTCATCGCCTGTAACTTCCGTACCAAATCTATCGTCTTCCTTAATCCAACATTAAAAACAAAAAAATCTTATAACCTTCTGTGCTTTAGCAGTAGTCATATATTGTTTTTATATCCATCCTTTAATCCAGTAGATACCTAACCCCATAAACTCCCATATAGTCTCATCAAATAAGCGCAACCTATCCATAGCTCCCACCCTGTAGATAGTGTAATTTGGGGCATGCGCGGGCATAAAATTTAAGCCCATCTTTTTTGCAATTCTTGCAACCCTGTACATGTGAGTACCGGATGACACAAGAAGGCTCGTCTTTAAATTATTCTCTTTCATTAAAAACATTGCCTTTTTTATATTCTCATATGTATGAGTTGATGTTTTTTCTATTATTATATCATTTTCATCAGTACCCAGTCTAACAGCGAGATCCTTCATTACCATAGAATCTATTGTGCTAATTCTGGAATCATCAGAAGATTCTGCAAATGCATCTGTGAACTTCCTTGTGGTAGAATTAATTGAGCTCCCAACTATCATCAATTTTGGCGCATAGCCCATCTTAAAGAGGTTTATACCTTGTAATATTCTCTCATTAGATGATGTTGTAAGCGTTCCACCCTGATATGCACCTCCTGCCAAAACAATAATTACATCCGCCTTTTTATAAGTTGGCTCAATCTCAAGCAAATTGGCTAACTGGTTAGACACGGGTGTAAACATTATTATCAATGCACCTGTAGTAAATGCTGCACAGAAATACTTAACCGCCCTAAAAATATATTTTATAAAACTGTCGAACATCTATGCCTGCCTGTTTTTTAGACTTTCAATATCTGCTTTTACCATTATCTCCACCATATCTTTAAATGACACATTGGGTTTCCAGCCAAGTTTTTCCATAGCCTTTTTAGGATTTCCAACAAGTATCGTTTCTTCTGGTAATCTTACCAGTGCTGGGTCTATTACAACATAATCCTTCCAGTTTAACCCTGCATATTCAAATGCCGTTTCAACAAAATATTTAACTGTATGTGTCCTTCCTGTTGCAATTACATAATCATCAGGGATGTCCTGCTGTAACATTAGCCACATTGCTTTTACATAATCTTCTGCAAAACCCCAATCCCTCTTTGCATCTAGACTGCCAAGCCTAATTTCTTTCTGGAGCCCAAGTTTTATTGCAGCAGCGCCATTTGCAATCTTTCTCGTAACATATTCCATATCCCTCCGTGGAGATTCATGGTTAAATAGTATTCCCGAACATGCAAACATATTATATTTTTCTCTGTAATTTTTTGTTAACCAGTATGCGTAAACCTTTGCTGCACCGTAAGGATTTCTCGGATTGAACGGTGTTTTTTCATCCTGAGGTGATTTTTTTGCATTGCCAAACATCTCGGAAGATGACGCCTGATAAAATCTTGCATCGGATTTAAACTTTCTGATGGATTCAAGCAATCTTGCCACACCTGTGGCATTTATATCTGCAGTCAGCACAGGATGTTCCCATGAAAGCGGTATGAATGACTGCGATGCAAGGTTGTAAATCTCATCAGGTCTTGCCTTCTTTATTGCCTCATCAATTGATGACTGGTCTGTCAAGTCCCCCTGCACAAAAGAAATCCTATCTTTGACATGCTTTATTCTCTCAAAGTTTTCAAAACCAGAACGTCTTACAAACCCATATACTTCATAGCCTTTTCCCAACAATAGCTCAACAAGATATGAGCCGTCCTGTCCTGCTATGCCTGTTATTAAAGCCCTTTTTTTATTCATATCACCTTTGACTGTCTGATATTACTGATTTGAATACATCCAATGTTTGCCTTGCTGTACTTTCCCATGAAAATTTCCTTGCCTGTTCAAATCCTTTTTTAATTAGTTCATTCCTGATGTTTTTATCAGCAACGATTGTGTGTATTTTTACAGCAATATCTTCAATATTCATGGGGTTAAAAAACAAGCCTGCATCTTCAACGACCTCAGGCAGAGATGTTGTATTGGATACCGCTACCGGCGTGCCACATGTCATCGCCTCAATGGGCGGGATGCCAAAACCCTCAAATAAAGATGGAAAGACAAATATAGCAGCGCCTTTGTAGAGAATTGGTATGTCTTCTACAGGTACCCATCCTGTGAAGATTACGTCTTTTTCAAGAGACATGCCTTTTATTGCGCCTTCCACAGCCTTTGATGCCCTTGCTTTCATACCCACCAGTACAAGTTTATGACTGCTTCCATACCTGTCTTTAAGTATTTTATATGCCTCTATAAGCCTGTAGAGGTTTTTATGCGGGTGGAACGCGGCAACAGAAAGTATGTAATCTTGATCTATCTTATATTTTTTCTTTACCTCTCTTATCTTTTCCTCTGTCCAATCCGCAGTATTGGAAAAAATATTTGCAGCAAGATAGATTGGCACGACCTTATTAGATGGCACATCCAGCACATTTTCTATATCCCTTTTTGAATTATTGGACAGGACAATTATCCTGTCTGCAACCCTTGCAGACAATGGGATAAGCAGTTTCCAGAAAATAAGCTCAAACCTTGAAAAATCCTCCGGGTGGTGATAGTAATTCAAATCATATATTGCCACAACCTGTTTGCATTTTGTAAAGACAGGCGCTGTATAGCCCGGGGAAAACAGGATATCAATTTTATATTTCAATGTCTGAAACGGTAAAACAAACTGTTCCCAGAGTATCCTCCCCGGCTTAAAAGACGCATTGATAGGGCAAAGCACTTTGTGAAAATTTGGTTTATCTATCCTAAACTCATTAAAATTTTCCCTGTTTGCAAATATGAAATATTCGTTTCCATTATCAATATCAGATAATTTTGATAAAAGATTTCTTATGTATGTCTCGCTGCCGCCAACCTTGCCAGGGATAAAAAAGAGCGTGTTAATCCCTATACGCATTCATATCCCTATTTTTCGTGTACCACTCTATTGCCTTTTTTAGCCCTTCTCTAAAATCGGTTGTCGCCTTAAATCCAAATTCCCTCTCAGCCCTTGTCGTATCAAGACACCTTCTTGGCTGACCATCAGGTTTTGTAGTATCCCATGTTATCCTGCCTTTAAAGCCGCTTAACTCCACGATAAGTTCTACTAAATCCTTTATCTTTATTTCCTTGCCAACGCCAAGATTTACCGGCTCGGGCTTATTGTATCTTTCTGCTGCCAGCAGTATCCCTTCTGCGCAGTCTTCAACATATAAAAACTCCCTTGATGGATTTCCTGTACCCCATATAACCACTTCATCTATACCATTATCAATTGCATCAACCATCTTTTTTATAAGCGCTGGAATAACATGGGAAGACTTTGGATCAAAATTATCTCTTGGTCCATAAAGATTAACAGGGAGTAGGTATATTGCATTGAACCCATACTGCTGTCTGTAGGCCTGCGCCTGAACAAGGAGCATCTTTTTTGCAATGCCATAAGGCGCATTTGTTTCCTCAGGATAACCATCCCAGAGGTTGTCCTCTTTAAACGGCACAGGGGTAAATTTTGGATATGCGCAGACAGTTCCGAGGCATACAAACTTCTCCACACCATTTTGCCTCGCAGCCTCCATGAGTTGAATACCCATTATTGCATTGTCATAAAAGAGTATCGCAGGGTTTTCTCTATTAAAACCAATGCCGCCGACCTTTCCTGCAAGATGTATTGCAATATCAACACCCTCAACAACCCTCCGGCAGTTTTCCCATTTACGCAAATCCGCCTCACTGCTTCTCGGTATAATAATATTCTGCCTCGGCATACCTCTTTCCATGAGCTTTTCAACAATAAAAGAGCCAAGAAAACCTGCCCCGCCTGTTACAAGTATTTTTTTATTATCCCAAAATGACATCAGTCTTTTTTCCACCACCTATTTGGAAATTTTTTATTTAATATCTTATCTCCCTCGCCAATAGGTTTAAGCCCGATTGCCTTCATATCCGTGTCAACCATAATCTTCGTTAAGTCCTTAAATGTAATCTTTGGTTTCCATTTTAATATTTTCCTTGCTTTAGACGGATTTGCAATCAATACATCCACCTCTGTTGGTCTGAAATATTTCTTGTCAATCTTTACATATCTTTTCCAATCAAGACCCGCATAATCAAATGCCTCTTCAGCAAATTCCTTTACAGAATGAGTTTCACCTGTTCCAAATACATAGTCATCGGATTTATTATGCTGGAGTATCTTCCACATTCCCTCTACATATTCAGGCGCAAACCCCCAATCCCTTTTTGCATCAAGATTTCCGAGATATAAAAACTTCTGCCTCCCTGCAATGATATTTGTAATAGCCCTTGTTATCTTCCTTGTTACAAATGTCTCGCCCCTTCTTGGAGATTCGTGGTTGAAAAGTATGCCGTTGCACGCAAATAGATTATAACCCTCTCTGTAATTAACAGTCATCCAAAAGGCATACGCCTTTGCAGCGGCATAAGGGCTTCTTGGGTAGAATGGGGTTTTTTCGCTTTGAGGGGGTTTAGCAGAGCCAAACATCTCAGATGATGACGCCTGATAAAATCTTGTCTTTATGCCGCTTCTCTTTATAGCCTCAAGTATCCTTGTTGTGCCGAGCCCTGTCACATCACCTGTGTATTCAGGTATGTCAAAACTCACTCTTACATGACTCTGTGCGCCAAGATGATATATCTCATCAGGCTTAACATTATAAATGAGATTTGTTAACTGGCTCGCATCGGTTAAGTCGCCGTAATGAAGAAACAATCTTGCCTTCGGGTCATGAGGGTCAATATAGATATGGTCTATCCTTCCGGTGTTAAATGTTGAAGCCCTTCTTATAACACCATGAACCTCGTATCCCTTTGATAGCAATAATTCAGCCAGATATGAGCCGTCCTGGCCTGTTATGCCTGTTATAAGCGCTTTTTTAGGCATGGGCTTCTCCTTTATATATATTATTTATGACTTCATAATATTTATTCACAGCAATGTTTCTGTCATAAAACCTCATAAATGCGTCCCTCCCGTTTTTCCCCATTCTTATCCGCATCTCTGGATTTTCGTATAATTCAAATATCTTGTTATGTAAATTATTTGCGTCCTCAACAATGCCGCAGTTATTTTGTTTTATTATAGAGGCGATTTCACTATCCTGTGCGCATACGGCTATAACAGGCTTCCCAACCGCAAGGCAGCTATAAAATTTACTTGGGACAACCTTGCCTTCCGCAGATTTTTTAATGGATACAAGAGAGACATCGCAGGCATTCAGGCTGTACAACAATTCCTTTCTTGGCTGGTATGGTAAAAATACGACATTAGGCAAACCCTTTTCTGCAACAAAATCTTCCATCCCCTTTTTTTCAGTGCCGCCTCCTATAAAAAGGAAGGCAATATTTTTTTTATCTCTTAATTTATCCATTGCAGACTTTATCGGCTCAAATTCATGGACAACCGTCATATTCCCTGAATATAAAACAATAAATTTCCCTTCCAGATTATATTTTTTTATAAATGGATTTTTGTCTTTATCCAGAGGATATATCTCTTTGCCATCTGACCAGTTGTGTATAACCTCTATCTTTTTTTCATCAACACCATTTTTGATAAGTCCCTTTTTCATGGCATCGCCCAAAACAATAATCTTATCCGCTTTTTTGTAAATCCATTTTGATATGGCCTCCAATGTCTTTAATATTAAATTATTTTTTACAAGCCCAATATCCCTTACAACATCAGGATATAAATCCTGAACGCAAAATATAAATTTCGAACCCTTTACACTTTTTAGCAAAACCCCTATAAATGCAATGTAAGGCGGGGTTGACAGCGCCATAACCACATCGTGTCGCTGCAAAAAGACAGTCTTCAGCATCGCGGATATATAAAATGTAAGCCAATTTGGTATGCGGTAGATTAAATATTTTGTAGAGAATCTCGTATTGAAGACCCTGATAATATCTATGCCATTATATCTTTCTCTCTTTGGGGCATCATAATCAAAACCCTCAAGATTGTAGCTCGGCCTTCCTGTCAGGACAGTTACATCAATACCCTTTTTTACCAAATCCTCTGCCAGGTCTGTCATAAGCTGGCCTGTTGGCGCTATCTCAGGATAAAAGTGCTGGTTTATTATAAGAATCTTCATCCGGGAAACTGTCTGTTTTTCCGCTAACCTTATGGTCTTGTTTTTAAAGGCTCCAAAACTGTAATCAAATCCTTTATCTCCTCAAATTTTTCCTTGCCTATACCGGCCAATTTAATCTCCCCTATTTTCTTAAAGCCTTTATTTTTCTTTCTATATTCAATAACAGCGTTGGCATCCTTTTCAGATATTCCAGGAAGGGAAAGTAGCGCCGGGGTTGTAGCCGTATTGATGTCCATAAAAACCCTGAGGTCGCTTTTCCCTGTTGTGGTCAGGTGTTCCCTTGTTTTATTAAAGACTGCATCCCCTATCCCCTTGACCCTCTTCATCTGTTCAATAGCCTTAAACCCTCCCAACTCTTCCCGATACTTTACTATTCTGTGGCTTGTCTTTTCTCCAATACCCGGCAAAAGTGAAAAATCCTGCTTGGATGCCTCATTGATATTGAGTTTTCCTGTTATAACCTTACGTGTCTCTTCAGCAACGGCGGCCCCTGCAACCATCATAAAAAAGGTTATAAATATAACTATTAATATCTTTTTAACCATGCTTAATCCCTCCTTATTTGCAGGTTCAGTGTCTATTATTAAAATAACACTGAAACGAAAACCTTGTCAAGAAATTCAGTCAGGTTTTGCCCTTGATGTATTTTCCCAAATATGTTAACAAGCTTTACCATCACACCTTCCCCCTGTCCCCCTCCGTGAGGGGGATAAAGGGGGAGGGTGCGGGGGTTGCATTATTTTTGGAGGGACTATGGATTTTATCATGGATTTTGACCCGTTTAAGATTCTAAAAAAGGCATTGAAAATGGGCGGCGATTTTGCAGACATCTATATAGAGGAGACGGTCAATACATCCATAATCTGCGAAGAGAATAAAATTGAGAAGGTCATATCAGGAAGGGATAGGGGATTGGGGCTTCGGGTTATCTTTGATTTTAAGACAGCCTATGCATATACGAATGATTTAACAGAAAAAGGGCTTCTGGAACTGGCAGATGTGGTAAGCAAGGCTGTAAAAGATGGAAAGGCAATCCCCCCTAACCCCACCTTTAACAAAGGGGGGGGTAAGAAGGATATAGCACAAGGTTTTTCCATAAAAACTCCGTCTTCCGGTGTTGACCTTTCAAAAAAGGTTCTTCTGGTTAAAAAGGCAGATTCGTTTGCAAGGGGTTTTGATAAAAAGATCGGCCAGGTAAAGGCGGTATATGGCGACGGTTTCAGGCAGATGGCTGTTGTAAACTCTTTGGGCCAATGGCTTGAGGAAAACAGGACATGGATTTTGTTTTTGGTTCAGGTTGTTGCAAGGGAAGGGAATGTTGTGCAGACAGGTTATGAATCTGTCGGCGGTGTTATGGGCTTGGAGATATTTGAGGAAAATCCTCCGGAAAAGGTTGCTGAAACAGCCGCAAAGAGGGCCATTCTCATGCTCAGGGCAAGGAAGGCGTCGGGGGGGAAGATGCCTGTTGTTTTATCCAGCGAGGCAGGCGGCACTATGATTCACGAGGCTGTTGGCCACGGCCTTGAGGCAGACCTGGCACAGCAGGGCCTTTCAGTATATTCAGGAAAGGTTGGGGCAAAGATTGCCTCTCCTTTAATAACCGTAATAGACGATGCAACTATTCCATATAAAAGAGGTTCATTTTTCTTTGACGATGAGGGAAGTCTGGGTCAGAAGACTATCCTTGTAGAAAACGGGGTCTTGAAAAACTATATGTATGACCGTCTCTCTGCAATGAAGGACGGCTGTAAATCCACAGGCAACGGCAGGCGGGGGTCTTATCACCACAGGCCAATACCGAGGATGACAAACACAATGATTGCGCCGGGCAAATCAAGTCCGGATGAAATCATAAAGTCCCTTGAAAAAGGGCTTTTTGTAAAAAAGATGGGCGGCGGCCAGGTGAATACAGTCAACGGCGATTTTGTGTTTGAGGTTACAGAAGGCTACTTAATAGAAAAAGGAAAGATTGGAGAGCCTGTAAGAGGCGCAACCCTTACAGGGAGCGGCCCTGAGATATTAAAAAACATAGACATGGTCGGCTTTGACCTCGGCTTCGGGATAGGCACATGCGGAAAGGATGCGCAGGGTGTGCCGGTTTCAGATGCCCAGCCCACACTGCGCATACCGGAGATTGTTGTAGGCGGAGAGGTAAAATAATAAAGAACCACAGTGTCAGAGTATCAGGGTAAAAACTTTGACACTGTGGTTCTTTGACACTTTGACTCTTACTAACTCACTCAATGGTAAGAGCGCCTTCTTCCAGAATTACCTCGTACCTGTATCCGCCTCCAAAATCCCTATCTGCGGCCAGCACACCGGTTGCAAGAATGATATCACCAACCTTTGCATTCTGTTGTGTAGTGACTGTAATATCATTAGTTCCTTGTTTGCCGCTGCCATCCTGCAGGTGAACCCAGTTCTTTCCACTGATGCCTGTATTAATTTTTACTGCCTTGCCGCGGACAGCGACCTTCTTGCCATTTAGCTCAGCCTTTTTGGCATACAGCTCTTCAACCGTATATCCGCCTTTTGCCTTTGTAATCGCGCCTTTTTCAGCAGCCAGGGAATCTTTATTCAAACCAGCTGCAATGAAAATAGCCAATAGTAAGGCCGTGATGCTTAATAAATAGACTCTCATTTGTATCCTCCTTATGTTTTTTACCGGGTTAGAGAGACATTTTATAAAGGAGAAAAATCCCATTTGCAGGCACGATGCAGAAAAGATGGGTTTGACCCTTTTTCCCATGACATTCTAACGAGGCTTATATGTTTTTTAAAATAACACGCTTCAACCAACTAATCAATCTATTTCTCTCCATATATGGAGGATTTAAAATCTATACTTTTTAACGGGGTTTACAGATGAGGCCTTCTATGGTAAGAATTATATACTTATAAAATATATTTTTATGCTTTCCATAAAAGTCCTCTCCATAGTATTTCCTGTATTCAGCATCATAGGCCTCGGGTTTATATTTGCGCGCTTTAAAAAGATAAGCCTTGAGCCGGTGATTGAAATCCTTCTCTATCTCACCATCCCAGCTCTTGTAATATCATCCCTCACAAAAAGGCATCTGGTTCCGGGCGAATTAGTTATAGTATCCCTTGCGGCATCCGGCGTTGTTGTCGGCACAGGTTTAGTAAGTCTCATATATCTAAGGATTATAAACAGAAAGGAATTAAAGGGCTTCTATCTGCCGACGATGTTTATGAACTCAGGCAACATGGCATTTCCCATCGCCCTCCTTGCATTCGGCGAAGAAGGCCTTGCAATAGCAATAATATACTATGTGGCAATAAGCCTTCTTGTATATTCCCTCGGGATATATATAGCAAAGGGCCAGGGCGGATTTTCAGAGATATTCAAGCTGCCCTTGATATACGCATCTATGGCCGGCATAACCATAAATCTCACTGATACATCTCTGCCAAAATCTATTCTGTCTACAGTTGAGATACTCGGCAGCGCGACAATCCCTCTGATGCTAATAAGCCTCGGCTATCGGCTCCATTCAACACGTCTGACATCGCTTAACATATCCATAGCAGGGGCGCTCATAAGGATTGCAGGCGGATGTCTGATTGCGTATCTTATAACAACACTGTCCGGGATAGACGGTTTGAATCAGAAGATAATTATTCTGTCATCATCAATGCCCTCGGCAGTAATAAATTTTATCGTAAGTTATAGATATAAATTGCATTCAGAACTTGTCGCCTCTATTATATCCATAAGCACAGTTTTAAGTCTTATAACAACACCGGTTATTCTGGCTATGATACTATAGCTTCATATACCTTGCCGACCAGATTGGCAGAGGGTTTGAGGGTCTTTTCCCCCTCTGTCCAGTTTGCCGGACATACCTCATCAGTATGGATTGCGGCATAGACATTTGCCTTGACCTTTCTCAAAAGCTCAGATGCGTTTCTGCCGACATTGTAGAAATTCACCTCTGATGCAACAAGTTTCCCATCAGGATTTATAAGAAAAGACCCTCTCAGCGCAAGGCCTGTTGCCTCATCATAAACCCCGAACATCCTTGATACCTTCCCTGTAGGGTCTGCGGCCATAAGATATTTTACACCCTTCAGAAGCCTTTCAGACTGCTGCCATGCGAGGTGAGAAAACTTTGTGTCAGTGCTTACAGAAACAACCTCGCAGCCCGCTGCCTTCAGTTCTTTGTGTTTTTCAGCAAGATCATTAAGCTCAGTTGGACATATAAAGGTAAAATCTGCGGGATAGAAAACGAGAGCCATCCACCGTCTTTTTGTCTTTACCTCTTCAAGGCTTATTTTCCCAAAGTCTCTCTTTACAGGGTCATACACCTCCATTTCGAAGTTTTCTACCATTTGTCCTGTCCTTATATAGTTTTCCATGTTTACTCCCTCCTTTTTTCTTTTTTTGGCATTCCCTGCAGATACCATAGCATAGAAATCTATAATGAACTACTTAGAAATTTACAACCTTGAAGCCTCTCTCATATACTCTTCCACAACCTGCTTTAGGATTGCATAAACATCATCTTCATTAGCAAGCTCTTTAAGGACATCCGCAAGTTTCGGATGTCTGCCGAGTTTTCCACTTGCCATGATCCGGGCTCCTTTTTTCTCAATAACAATAGATCCTGTCGGACAGGCTTCAGCACAATCATCACATAAGACACAAAGGTTATAATCAAATACAGGTCTTGCGCCAATTATCCTTACAGCGCCTTCCTCCTTGCATATCTCGGTGCATTTCATACATTCTATACAAGGGGCGTCAGTTACTATGGGCTTTGCCTGGCCGCTTATGCCAAAGGCCTTTATCTGAGGCTGGGAGCAGGCATTAGGGCAGCCTGCAAGCGCAACTTTAAACTTCATGTGATAGAGGAGTTTTCCCCTGGCCTTTGCCTTTATATGCTCGCCAAGACCCAATTCATCCAGCAGGGTCTCTATCTTATCAGCAATCGGTTTTGGGTTTATTATGGCATGGGGACAGCCTGTTGTCCCTGCCCTGCAGATGGCTATATCATAAGGAGAAACAGCCTTTTCCTCAGGGTTTGGCGGAGGGACAATTTTGAGAGGCTCTTTTTTCATCTGATTTGAGGCGGAAGTTTATTCACATATATCCAGCATGCTTATCTTTGAGGCCACTGCCTCAGAGATTTTTATGAATGTCTCTGTCTGCGGTGAAGACGGGTTGAAGATAACTATAGGCTTACCGCTGTCCCCGCCCTCTCTGATGCCTGTGTCAATGGGGATTTTGCCGAGGAGCGGCACATTATAGCACTGGCTTGTCTTTTCTCCGCCGCCGTGACTGAATATCTCGGTCTTTTCTCCGCAGTGCGGACACTGGAAATAGCTCATGTTTTCTATAATGCCAAGTATGGGAACCTTTACCTCATGGAACATCTTTATGGCACGTCTTGCATCTATCAAGGCAACATCCTGAGGTGTTGTAACAACAACTGCGCCTGTTAGAGGGATTGTCTGGACAAGTGTAAGCTGTGCATCGCCTGTGCCTGGCGGAAGGTCTATAACAAGATAATCCAAATCGCCCCATGCCACACCTGTTAAAAACTGTTTTACAATCTGCATGACCATAGGCCCGCGCCATACGAGCGGCATCTCCTCATCCAGCATAAAACCCACTGACATGAGCTTTATGCCATAATTGCTTATGGGTAATATCTTTTTATCTGGCGTGGTTTGAAGCTGCTTATGAATTCCCATCATCATTGGTATGCTGGGGCCATAAATATCAGTATCCAGAAGGCCCACCTTCGCGCCGCTTTTACTGAGCGCAAGGGCAAGGTTTACAGCAACAGTGGATTTACCCACACCGCCTTTACCGCTTGCAACTGCTATGGTATTTTTCACCTTTGGTATGGGTTCTTTATCCGGAAGTTTCCTGGCTGATGGAACCTCTGCCGTTCTTTCAACAACAACCTCTTTTACTCCCGGGACAGCCAAAACTGCATTTTTAGAGTTTTCTGTGAGCTCTTTTCTTAGAGGACAAGCAGGTGTGGTTAGAACAAGCCGGAACGTTATCTTTGCCCCGTCGATCCGTATATCTTTTATCATATTGAGGGTAACAAGGTCTTTGCCCAGTTCCGGGTCCATTACCTTGCTTAATGCCTCCAATACTGAAGCCTGAGTTATTTCTTTAACGGGATTCATTGGCCGCCTCATTCAATTTTTTTAAAAGCGCATTTAAATCCGCCTTATCCCTTTTTGCAGCATCTTCAATGCTTACAGCGCCTCCGCAACATGAGTCTATATGAAATTTGCTGAAGACCCCGATTGTATCCGGATACAGTTTGATTGCATCATTGACAACCATAGTTTGTGTAATTTTTTCTTTGATTGTAACCATAGTTTTTGCCTCTTCTTTATTTTGCGGCAGGCGGCGCAGGCGCAGCCTTTATTGTTTTAAACATATTTATAACAAACATTACTGCTGCTGTGGCTGCCACAATTGAAAATATAATGAGCGTATTGGAGTCTCCCTGCCAGCTTTTTACCATCCAACCAATGACCATGCCTGCAAGTCCGATATTTGCCAGCCAGAACTGCCACTCTGCAATCCTTTCGCTGTAGAGAGGCTTTCCGCTGAATCTTGGCAGAATATGATAGCCAACACCGTATATCATCATTGATATCCAACCAAGAAGATTAAAGTGTGCATGTATCGGCATATACGGATATTGCGTGCCTGAAACCGCCATATAAATGCCCAGCACAATTGCCAGTAAAAAATACACCATTGCGCATTTGATAAACCAGACTGTGATCTTACTCATTTAAAACCTCCATTCTGCCTTTTTATCCTACCTTTGCCTGCTCCAGTATGGGTTTGCATGCATCAACAGGACAGACCTCAGCGCATGCCCCGCAGTCTGTGCAAAGTTTAGGATCAATTATATAGGGATTGCCTTCGCTTATTGCGCCTTCCGGACATTCAGGCAGGCAAACGCCGCAGCTTACACAATCTTCTGTTATGTAATAGGCCATAAGTAGCTCTCTTCATTGTAAAATGCAAAGTGTAAATTTAAAATTGAAAGTCACAAATATCTTTAAATTTTGCATTTTGCAGTTTGCTATTTTATACTGATATAACTTCTTTTACTTCAGGCACCTCTTCCTTTATTGCCCGCTCAACACCCATTGCAAGGGTTATCTGTGCGCTTGGGCAGCCTGCGCATGCCCCCTGAAGCTGAACCTTCACGATGCCCTTCTCCTCGTCAACATCCACAAGCTTGATGTCGCCTCCGTCTGCCTGAAGCGCCGGTCTTATATTGTCCAGGGCCTTTTCTATTCTTTCCTTCATCATGGAATACACCTCCGAATAAATTTATTGTTACGATAAACTTTACAATAATAATGCAATATCTGCAAGAATTTAAATATGATTTTTGTCATATCAAAGGGCAATCTGTTCAAATATAATCTATCTCAACTTAATTGCGGATTTAAAAGCGGATTAAAAAAGACTTGATATGTGGATGCAGAGGAGTAAAATAAAGCCAATTTCTAAGTTGGTCTGTAAAAAAGGAGGTGAACTGGAAAAATAAGACCTATAGGAATATACCTTTGGGTCCTTTAAGTGGTAAATATTTGGAAAGATTAAGAGTAAAAAAACTCGTTTTAAAAGGAGGTTTGTATGTTAGTACAATTTAGGAGTCTAATAAACTCAATATTTGGGAAAATGGCCTTAACGGTCACCCTGTCTATACTTACGATGATAGGGTTTGCTTACTCCGTTCATGCTGCAGAAGTTTTGAATGTAGCGCGGGATCCTTCAATAGTGCCTCCGCCAATAACCCGTAAGGAGCCAACCACTGTCAAGATAAAGCTTACTGTTAAGGAAGTTACAGCCGATATCACTGATGGATCAACTTATGCTTTCTGGACATTTGATGGAACAGTTCCTGGCCCTATGCTTAGGGTAATGGAAGGTGACACAGTAGAATTTACACTTGTTAACCCAAAGGAAAGCGTATCTGGCCACAATATAGATTTACACGCTGTTAATGGCCCTGGTGGCGGCGCAGCCGTATCAAATGTTAATCCTGGCGAAACCAAGACATTTACTTTCAAGGCGCTGAACCAGGGCGCTTATGTCTACCACTGCGCATTCAGTCCGCCCTGGCTTCACATCTCAAATGGAATGTATGGCGGTATTATAGTCGAGCCTAAGGGAGGTCTTCCAAAAGTTGACCGTGAGTTCTATGTAATGCAGGGAGACTGGTATACCTCTCCTTCCAGCGCTAAGGGACATCTGGATTTCAATGCAGAAAAGGCAGCTGCCGAGCATCCGGATTATATCACCTTTAATGGTCATACAGACGCTTTAACCAAAATCTATCCTTTGAAGGCAAAGGCAGGAGAAAAGATACGTTTATTCTTTGGAGTCGGTGGACCTAATGTAGGATCCAACTTCCATATCATCGGCGAGATATTTGATAAGGTAATTATTGGTTCTAACAAAACCCCTATAGCAAACGAGGAGACATGGTACGTTCCGCCAGCATCAATATCAGCATTTGAATTTAAGCTGGATGTACCAGGGACATACCTGCTTGTAGATCATGCTATTTGGAGATTGACTAAAGGCGCTGCTGGCGCATTAGTGGTAGATGGTAAACACGATGATAGCATCTACTCTCCATCTCCCGGCGGGAAAAGTCATTAAATGAGTCTGATGTTTTTGCGGAAAGGGTTAAATACAAAAGAGAGGGGCATTTATATCGGCCCCTCTCTTTTTATTTCGCCGTGGCGCGCTTAATACGCTGTTGCCGGGCAGATATTATTAAAGGCGCAGTATTCGCAGTTTAAATAATCAGGTTTTGCAGTGTAATCCCTCTGTCTTATGCCTTTGGCCGCCCTGTCTATAATATCAAGGATCTTTTGAATGTGTTTTTCCTCAAAGACTGCTTTTCCCACCAGACCTGACTCAAGGAAATGCAGCTCGCAGCCTGACGGCAGTTTTTTGAAGTTCTCCCTGTATGCCAGTGCATAGAGCATGAGTTGGAGACTATCCTTTGTTTTCTTGTCAGCGTTTTTCTGTTCCCTTACATCCGATGTCTTGAAGTCTATGATATAAGGGCCGTCTCCCCTCTCCTCTATCAAGTCCCATCTCCCTTTTAGCCTGTTCATCCCAAGATCAACAACAAAATCCCTTTCTATTGCAGCAGGGTTTATGCCGTTCTGTTCCTGCTCATTGTAAAATTTTTTTATGGCCTCTTTGCCTGTCTCGTACCTCTGAAGTTCATGCTTCTTTGTCACAAAACCCTCGCTCCGCCAGTTTGCGTCAAAAACTGTAATAAGTTCATCAAGGCTTGCCCCCGAAGGGGTCAATCGGGGGCTGGCAGGCCTTCCATCTAATTTTTTCCTGAAATATGTGGATACCACCTCGTGCATTGCCTTGCCGTACATGATGGAATGATGCGGCAACAAAGGGACTTTGAGTATATGAACGTATTTATACTTTAACGGGCATGTGCGATAGTCATCTATCTGGTAATGGCTCAGGGAAAGGACTGCGTCATCCGGCATGGCCGGAAATTCATTCGTCATCTCCTTAACAGGCGCATATCTCTTTATAGCCTCCATCGGTTTGGTCTTTACCGCCGCAACTTCAGCCTTTGGCATATCCAGCGCCTCTAACACAAATGGGCTTATCTTTTTTACGCGCACGCCGCCGTAATCCGATGCGCTTGTGAGATAGAGTTCATTCATAGCCCTTGTCATGCCCACATAAAAAAGCCGCCTCTCTTCCTGAAGGTGGAAATCTCCGGATGGGAGAATATCCTTTATAAGCGCATCAGGCAGTTCTATCTGCTCGCTTCGCTCCTTTCTGGGGAATCTATCTGCAACAAGGCTTACCATAAAAACCACAGGGAACTCCAGCCCCTTTGCCTTATGCACAGTAAGGACCTGCACCCAGTCTGCCTCTATGTCAGGCTCGGCAGCGCCGGGATTATCTCCGGCCTCAAGGAGGAGGTCAAGGTAGTCCGCAAATACAGCCACCTTTTTTACCGAAAGGGTATTTTCTATATGCTGCGTAAGCTCAAAGAATTTTGCGATGTTCTGCACCTTTTCCACTGCATTGGCGGAATTTTCCTGCGATAGCCCTGTGATATATCCGGTATCCATAAGGAATGAATACAGGACTCTGCCTGCTGTCTCTTCCATCGCCATCTGACTATATTTTTCAATATCTTGAATAAGCTTTGTTATGGTTGCCAATCCTTCTTCACTTATGAGGGTCTGCTGTCCTGTTTTCTGGTTTACAGGGTTTTTCATTCCGAACTCACTTATCTCCTTCATCACATAATACAGCGGCTTATGGCTTCCCCTGGATATGCTGTGGCACGGGATAAGGTCTTTTGCATTAAGCTGATAGATCTCCGAACATGCCAGATGATACAGGCTCATGCTGTCATTAAAATCTGTTATTGTATTAAGGAAGGCGATTAAAATCCTTATCTCCTCCCTTGAGTAAAGCCCCTGATTTCCGGAAAACCTGTGCGGTATGCCCTTTGATTTAAGCGCCTTTAAAAACGGCTCTGCATCATTGTTTGCCCTAACAAGGATTGCAAAGTCTTTGTAAGAAAGTGGCCGGGGATCGGGGACCGGGGACCGGGGGATCGGGGGCATCTTGCAACTGTCTTTTTGCATCTTGCATCTTGAAACTTTCTCTTCTATCATCTCAGCAACAGCCTCTGCCTCTTTTGTCAATGTATCAAAATGAAGGTGTTTAATTTGGCCACCGACCCCTGATCCCCGACCCCCGACCCCTGAAGTTAATCTCTTATCTATCCCGCTCTTTTTCTCAAGCCTATCCGGATTGTTGTGGGATATAAGCCTATAGGCTGAATCAAGCACAGACTGGACAGAGCGGTAATTCTTTGTAAGCGTGACAAGCTTTGCATCAGGATACAACTCCTGAAAGGTAAGTATATTGCTTACGGCAGCGCCCCTGAACTTGTAGATTGACTGGTCATCATCTCCGACAACGGTGATATTCCCGTGTCCTTCTGATAGAAGCCTCACAAGCTGGAACTGGGCATAATTTGTATCCTGAAATTCATCTACAAGGATGTATCGGAACTTTTCCTGATACCGTTTTAAGATATGCTGCCTTGTTCTGAAAAGTTTTAACGGCAGAACAACCTGGTCTCCAAAATCAAGATACCCGTGCCTTGCCATAAGCCCCTGATATTTTGCGTATGTCTTTGATAGCTCATCCTGCTGGATTGTTTCAATCTCCCCACCTAACCCCTCTGTTGCCTTTTTCAGTTTCTCTGCATAATCAGCATATTCTTCCGTCCCTACATCCTCATCCTTTAGCCTGCCTATAAGCTTTATGATGGCATAGATATATTTGGTGGGATTGCCAAGCGGCCGATAGTAATTAAGTGGAAGCTCAAAGAGCTGCTCCTTCAGAAAAATAATCCTCTCTGCATCATTTAATACCTTGAAGTCAGGGACAAGGCCGATCTCAATGGCATTATCCCTCAGTATCCTGTCGCCGAATGAATGAAATGTGGATATCCAGACATTGGAATACCCATAAGGCACAAGCCTGTCCACCCTTTCCTCCATCTCGCCTGCTGCCTTCTCCGTAAAGGTGAGGGCAAGTATCTGGCTGGGATTTACACCGCTTTTAATAAGATGTGCAATCCTGTGCGTAATGACCTTTGTCTTGCCTGTGCCGGCGCCTGCGATTATAAGGAGAGGCCCATCGCCGTGTGTTACAGCAGCGAGTTGTTCGGGATTAAGATTAGCTTCATCTTCACGCATAGTGTTATTATAGAGCCTGTGGCGGAACTATGTCAAATAATGATGTTATTCTTGCTTGACAGTAACTCTGTTTCTTGGTTAAGTAGAGAAAATTTGTTAATAATATAGTTGGGCAGTGAGTAATATCCTAATTCCGATGTTAGTGGAACGGTTTCCGTTCAGATAATAACTGGTTAGCCATCAATCTAATTGACAGACCATATCGATAGTGATATCGTAGTACAAAATACATCGATGGAGGTATTATTATGCAATCAGTAACAGTATCACCAAAATATCAAGTCGTTATACCAAAAACAGTTAGGGAGTCATTGAATCTTCATCCAGGCCAAAAAATGCAGGTTGTTGAATATGCCGGACGTATTGAACTCATACCGGAACGCGATATCAAAGAACTCCGTGGATTTCTTAAAGGCATCAATACAGAATTTAAACGAGAGGAAGATCGGGTATGAATATCGTTGATTCTTCCGGATGGCTTGCATACTTCGCAGATGAGCCTAATGCCAAGCATTTCCTGGCCCCGCTAAGTGATTCAGCGTTACTTGTTGTCCCTACGGTATTGATATACGAGGTCTGCAAGGTCATTCTCCGGGAGTCCGGTGAAAATGAAGCACTGCAGGCAATTGTTGCAATGCAAAAAGGAACAGTTGTAGAGCTGAACGCACAGTTGGCAATTGTTGCTTCAAAGCTAAGTTTGGAGCATAATCTTCCAATGGCGGACAGTATCATTCTCGCAACTGCTCAGCAATTCAAAGCAATTCTCTGGACTCAGGATTCAGATTTTAAAAATATAAGTAATGTGAAGTATTTTCCAAAGAAATAAGAAACTACCAACCAATCAATCAACCGGACGCATGAGAAGCTGCACCAGTTATTTCTGACGTTAGCCATAACAACATAGTAGGTAATTCAAGTACGAATTAAAAGAAGCAGGGAACATAAAAAGGACAGCAGATTTATTTCCAGCAAGATTCAAATTCATCAATGCAGAGAGGCATCGCAACACGGTTTACCTAAAAACTGCGTGTACTCCCCATGCAAACAGTTTTATTGTTATAAAAGAACCTATAAGAATTAAAAAAGCGATTATAGAATAAATAGCCGCCTTTCTCCCCCGCCAGCCAACAGTCAATCTCCCGTGAAGCAGGGCAGCATATAAAAACCATGTGATAAGCGACCATGTCTGCCTCGGCTCCCATGTCCAGTAACTGCCCCATACATATTCAGCCCATATTGCCCCGGTGATTATGGCCAATGTCAGGAGAGGAAAACCATAGGTAAGACATTTGTAGCTGAGATCATCCAAAATATCCAGAGACGGGAGCAGAAAATATAATCCGCCCACCTTTTTGCTTTTTAGATAGTGCTCCTGAATCAGATACATTATACCAAATAAAAAGGCCATGGCAAAAAAGGCATTTCCGAAAAATGCAAGACCTACGTGGATTGGAAGCCAGTAGCTCTCAAGGGACGGCGCCAGCGGAATTATCTCTTTGGGAAGAAACGATGCAGTAATAAGAAGAAGCATTGCAAACGGCGCAACAAATGAACCCAGTACAGCCAGCCTGTATCTGAAGCGGAGTAAAAGATATATAATTACCACCATCCATGAAAATAGAGAGAAGACTTCGTGGAGGTTTGCAAATGGCGGTCTGCCTGCCTCAATCCACCTGCTGACAATGGTAAGGGTGTGAAAGACAAAGCCTGCAAGTATGGTCTTATTTGCAATCCTTAATATCTTATCATTGTGCAATATAAGATAGGCCGTGGTTATGAATGTGGCCAAGAGATAAAGAACTACTGTTATATAGAAGAATGTAATGTTCATCAATCACCATCTGCGATTTAAGATTTTACCCCCGACAGAGTCAATCGGGGGCAAGCCTACAACAGATTAAACCCGTTTCCCAAAACCTTCTGAAGAAGTTTATTTATCTCCTGCTTCTTTCCTTTGCGAATCCACTCCAGCATGGGAGAATTCACAAGTTTTTCAAACATCTCTTTATTTTTATCAGATTCCTTGCTTCCGGTCAACACCTTCTCCCTTACCTTGCCCATAATATCAAGGAACACAGCATATTCCCTGCCGAATTCTTTTTCCAGTTTTTCCCTTATCTTTTTTGCCATTGCAGGGCTTTTGCCTGAGGTGGAGATGGCTATCAAGAGGTAGCCGCGCTCCACAACCGAAGGCACAATAAAATTACATAACTCAGGCACATCCACAACATTTAAGAGTATGCCCTGTTTTTTTGCATCTTTAAATACTGCTTTATTTACCAGAGGGTCATTTGTGGCGCTGTAGGCAAGAAAAAAACCCTTTAAATCCCCTGTTTTGTAAGGATTGGGGCAATAGCTGATTTGCTTTTTACCGGCAAGCCTTTTTAAGGCAGGGGTAAGTTTCGGGCTTATGACCAAAACCTTTGCGCCTGCATTGAGGAGAGAGGCAACCTTTCTTTCTGCAACACTGCCTCCTCCTACGACAATGCAAGGTTTATCGTTTATATCAAGAAAGATAGGATAATACCGCACAGTATATTATTGTGGTTTTTCTTCAAGTAATTTTAATAATGCATTGGCATCCATATATCCCGGAACCAGCCTGCCGTCGGGAAAGATAATGGTCGGCGTGCCTGTAATACCGAGGGTTTGTCCCAGCTTGAGGTTTGCATCTACCTCTTTTGTGCCGCAATCCTTTTTTTCACTTAATCCTGACAAAAGACCTTCCCACGGCTTAGGAAGTTTTTTTCCTTCAAAGGCATCCTCCAGAAGGCTTGCCGATTTTTCACAGACGATTGCCCTGCTTTTACCGTATGCCTCAGGATGGATCTGAACTAATGGAAAAAGTTTTATATAGAATACAATATCTTTTCTCTGTTCCAGAACCTTTTTTACTTCCGCGTGAAGCCTTTTACAATAAGGACAGTCAGGGTCGTCAAAGATGATAATCTTTTTAGTGGCATGAGGGTCGCCCATAATCACAGCTTCATCAAGGGGGATCTGAGCGGTGTTTACTTTGCGCAGTTGTTGAGGCTCGGCAGATTGTTTGCCCAGAGCAGAAAGAGGTGTAATCTGACCCTCCACCATATATTTTTTCGTAAAATCCACATAGACCATAAAGCCCTGCTGCCCTTCTCCTGTCCCAATGGTACCCTTTATTTCCCAGAGTCCCTTTATCGGCGACATCTTGATCTCGGTTATTTCCGCCTTATAGACATCGGCCTTGATCAATTTTTTTGCCTCATCCTTTGTCAGGGTATGACAGCTTAAGCATTCTTTGCCCTTCTTTATGTTCTGAAAGGCATAACCTCTGCCGGCATACAACAGGCAAAAAGCAGCAGTAAGCAGTAAGCAAAAAATAGCGGATGCCAGCCGTTTCACACTTTGGACTTGCAATGAATCTCTTTCCATGTATCCTCCTTTATAATGTCAAATTGTTTTACAAAACATCTCGCTCATTTATGACATTTCGCCGAATCAATAGCGATGGCATTCATCATACTATTGTTTAGTTTGCTCTAATACCTTCAAAAAACGATTTTGATAAAAATCCTTTGCTGCTGATTGTTTTTCCCTGGCATATATATTTACAATATCATAATTGTCAAACAACAAATCAACTATTTTTGAATCTAATAATTTCTTATTAGACATATCTTTTATCGTTTTATAAACTTCTTCTTTGTTCATAGCTGCTCTATACGGTCTATCTTCAGAAATTGCAGTAAATATGTCAGCAACTGTCATTATCCTGGCCCCTGTATCAATTTCCTCCTCTTTACAATGAAAGGGATAACCATTGCCGTCCAATTTTTCATGATGATAAGCTGCCCATTCCGCAATTTGTTGAAGACCGCCGATTGTATTGATCACATAATATGAATAATATGTATGGCATCGTATGACAGCTAATTCTTCCTTGGTTAATTTGTCAGGTTTTTCGAGGATATTATTAGGAATGATTAACTTACCAATGTCATGCATATTTCCAGCTATTTTTATTAGATTTATTTCATGTTCGGTCAAACCAAATAATTTAGACAATATTTCGGCGCTTGCGGAAACACCTGTCGTATGAGTAGCTGTAAAAGTAGACTTAAAATCAATAATGTCTTTATAAACTTCCGCTATTAATGCGATCCCTTTTAAATCAATCTCAACATTCCTATAAGGACCATTGTGAAGAAGCACCGGGTATAATCTTGGAGATACAAGATCCAACCAAAATTCTTCCCGTTTTGATGCTTCTATAAAGAAATCTATAATTCGTTCATGAACAATCGTATTCTTAAGACCGGTCACTTTCTCAATAATATCTTTGTTTTGATGCAGAATGTATTTATTGCGGTCAATCAGACGTTCAATATAATCCGATAATAATATTACCTGTGAGGCAAAAACATCAGGGGTGTCAATTGAATCATTCCAATCTTTCCAGTTTCTGTGATGATGCCTGACTATTTTTGATATTTTTTTAAGCCATGGTGTTTTTTCAAGCAACAACTCGCCTCTTATGCAATGAAGAGTATTGTCCTCAGTTTCGAAATTATGAATTGCTATTTTTTCTTCAATAGAAATTGCGCCAATATCATGCAATAGGGAAGCAGTAAAAATATTTTCCATTATTTCTGAACCAACAGCAGAATCCTTGGTTATTTCAAGCGCTATAAATGCTGTTCTTTGCTGATGCTGGGCAATTGATGGATTAGCAATATCCATAATTTCAGATAATGATAGAAGAATGTTTCCCAGATTCACTGAAATCTGTCTTTGCATTTATATTACTCCAAATTCCAGCAAAGAGGCTGGAAATATGTTCTGATGCTCCTTTCTTGACTCTTTTACGCAGGAGGAGCAAGCACAGTTCCCTCTTACGATGCTGTGTACTATTTGCTAACCAGACTTAGCACATCCTGCATATCATACAACCCCTTTGGCTGTTTCACAATCCAGAGGGCTGCCCTTACAGCGCCCCTTGCAAATGTCTCCCGCGACTGGGCGCGGTGTGTTATCTCCATCCTCTCGCCCATGCCTCCAAAGATTATTGTGTGGTCGCCGACTATATCGCCTGCCCTTATAGTCTGGATTCCTATTTCGTCAGGTCTTCTCTCGCCTATTATGCCGTGCCTTTCATAAACCGCCACTTTATCCAAATCTCTATTGAGGCTATAGGCAAGCACCTCTGCAAATCTCATTGCAGTGCCAGAAGGCGCATCCTTCTTCGTTCTGTGATGGGCCTCAATGATTTCAATATCATAATCCTTACCCAATACCTTTGCCATATCAGAAACAACCTTAAGCAGTAAATTTACTCCAACGCTCATATTGGGCGCTGCAACTATCCGCAGTTTATTCCCTGCATCTTTTAACCCCTCCCTTTGATGAGGGGAAAAACCTGTTGTGCCGATAACCATAGCAATATCGTTCTTAAGCGCAATATCAAGGTGGTGCATGGTTGCCTCAGGGAATGTAAAGTCAACTACACAGTCAGCCTTCCTGATTGCCTTCTCAAAGTTATCCGTTAACTTAATGCCTATTTTTCCAGACCCTGCAACCTCTCCGGCATCCTTGCCAATATCGCCATGACCGGACCTTTCAACCGCAGCCGCAATCTCTGCATTTCCGGTTTCTCTGATAATATTTATAATGCTCCTGCCCATCCTGCCTGCCGCGCCTGTAATAACAAGTTTGACCATAATCTATTCCTTTTTCTCCTTAGTTTTCATATAGAAGACAAGCGCAAATATCACAACGGCTATCGCCACCGCAAACATTAAAGTACCCTGCGGGTCGCTCCACTCCGCAAGATGCTCAAGAAATGTTACTGCAAGCATGAGGGCAATGACGCTGGAAAGCTTCTTTTTTAAATCGTCAAGGTCTTTTATGACCAGCCATTCAGGGAGCTTTAGTTCGCCGATAAAAAGCTCATATAAGGCTATCGCAAATATATAAAGTATTACTGCAAGTATAAAAGAATCAAGGATAGCAACAGCATGCGTGGTTGCACTGGCCGCCTCTGGAGAAAAAATATCAGCAAACATGTGGTATATAGTAATAAACATCTTTACAGAAGCCCAGATAAATATGGATACAGACGCTGCAAGCGAAGATATGACCGCAAGGATGACCGCATATTTTGCATTTTCAAGGATTTTCCTCAACATTTATATAACACCGAAATCCGTAATAACTTTCTCCAGTTTCTTCCTGTTCACCTCTCCCATTCTTACAAGAGGCAGCCTGAACTCCTCCTCTATCTTTCCCATCATGGCGAGGGCTGTCTTTACCGGTATGGGATTGGTCTCCAGAAACATTGCCCTGTGCAGAGGCTGTAGTTTATAATGAAGCCTTTTTGCCTTTTCAAGGTTTCCCTCAAAGAATGCCCGATACATCTGGTTTACTTCTTTTGGCGCTATATTTGAGGTAACAGAAATAACACCATGCCCGCCTATGGCCAAAATAGGCAGGGTTGTAAAATCATCTCCTGAAAGAATTATAAATCCCTTTCTGCATAATTCAATCGTATCACTTACCTGCTGAAGGTTTCCTGTCGCCTCTTTTATGCCAATAATATTCTTAATATCAGACAATCTGGCGACGGTATCAGGAAGCATGTTTACGCCTGTCCTGCCAGGGACATTGTAGAGTATTATAGGCAATTCTACCTTTTCAGCAACTGCCTTATAATGCTGATATAACCCTTCCTGCGTTGGTTTGTTGTAATAGGGTGTAATCAAAAGAGCCGCGTCTGCACCTGCCCTTTCTGCATGTTTCGTTAACATGATAGTTTCGGCAGTGGAGTTTGAGCCTGTGCCTGCAATTACAGGAATTCTTCCGTTGACCAATTCAACTGTAAGTTCAATAACCCTTTCATGCTCTTCATAGGAAAGTGTAGCAGACTCCCCTGTTGTGCCACACGGGACAATGGCATTTGTGCCGTTCTTTATCTGAAACTCAATCAATCCCTTAAATGCCTTTTCATCCAATCCGCTGTTCTTAAATGGCGTGACAATTGCCGTCATTGAACCTTGAAGCATAAAACCCTCCACTCCCATTAAGTTTTTAATAAAGTATCTTACTTCTGAGATTATTACAACACTTTTATAGAAAAACTAAAAGACCTTGACAGCATCTTTGTTAAATGTTAATTTATCAAAACTTGAACGTTTTGGGTGATGGAGTCCGCCATTAACCGTTTGCCTTGCGCAAACTGATGACCCCTGCATAAATAGCAGGGGTTTTTTTATTTAGAGGGTGAGTATGTCCACACAGATTTTTTATATCGCCTTGTTCGGCGCGCTTGGGTGCCTGTCACGTTACTTTCTCGCAGGTTGGGTTTATAATCTTTTTGGCAGGAGTTTGCCGTATGGGACCATAGCTGTCAATGTAACTGGCGCTTACATAATAGGTCTTGTCATGGAGTTCAGCATAGGGAGCAATCTTATATCGCAGAACCTCCGCGTAGGTATTACAATAGGCTTTTTGGGCGGACTAACAACCTTTTCTACATTTAGTTATGAGACTTTCAGGCTTCTTGAGGATGGTGAGTTCCTTATCGCCTCAATAAATATTTTTATCAGCGTGCTGGTTTGCCTTTTCTTTACCTGGGCAGGTACAGAAACGGCAAGGTATTTATTATAAGGAGGATGCGATGACAAAATTTATAGGGGAAAAGGCGCTTATGCGGATATTTTTAGGTGAGAGCGACAAGATAGGTCACAAGCCGGTGTATGAGGCCATGGTTGAGTTATTTAGAAAAGAGGGGTTTGCCGGCGCTACCGTCTTGCGTGGGATAGCAGGGTTTGGCGCCCACAGCATTTATCATACGGACAAGTTACTAAGGCTTTCCATAGACCTGCCTATAATCGTTGAGGTAGTGGAGGGGCGGGAAAAGATTGACGCTATCATGCCCAAGATTGATGAACTTATGAACGGAGGGGGGATGATAACGTTGGAAAATGCAACCGTCATAAGGTATACCCATGGAAACGAGAAAACCAGGGAAAGCTGAACCGGTAGACACAACAGGAAAATTTGCTTGCATTTCTCTGTTTATTAGGCTATACTTCGCCCAATTAAACTTGGGGAAAGAAACGAATGATAGTTCAGTGCGACGCCTGTAATACAAAATTTAAACTAGATGATTCAAAGATAAAGGATAGGGGTGTAAAGGTCCGCTGCACCAAATGCCAGAATGTCTTTACAGTTATGCCTCCTCCGTCTGAAGAAGCTGCGCCAAAACAGGAGGAAACATTTGAGGCCTCATTTGGGGCTCAGCCTGAACCTTCCCCAAAAACAGAGGGAATAGATTTTGGCGGCCTTTCTGAACAATCTGCCGCGCAAAAACAGGAAGAAAAAAAAGAAGAGGCCTCGCAATGGGGCATAGATTTTACCTTTGATGAAAAACCAAAGGAAGAAGAGAAAAAGTCGGAATGGGATATAGGCCCCCCTTCTTCAAAAGAAGAGGCGCCGTTTTCATTTGAAGAGGAAAAAGAGGCTCCGAAACCGGAAGGGGAAAAGGGCGGGTTTGGTTTTGAGATTGGAAAAGAGCCGGCATTTGAAGCAGAAAAAAAAGAGGCTGTCCCGTCTCCGGAGTTGTCAGGTTTTAGCTTTGAAGGGGATTTTGCGCAAACAGCAGAGAAAACATCCTTTGAGATAGAACCCCCGCCAACAGAAGAAGAATTTGTTGTTCCTCCAAAGGAAGAGGCAAAGACTTTAATAATGGGCGCTCAATCAAAGGAGGAGGCAAAAACTTTAATAATGGAATCTCCGTTATCTCCCAAGGCGCAGCCAGAGGCAAACGAAATGTCATTTAAAGCCCCTTCAGAAAAAAGAAAGATAAGCGCCCCTATAATAATTTCTGCGGTGATTATCCTGTTGCTGGCAGCCGGGGGAGCTGTCATTTATCTGAATATTGGGGCTGGATTTTTATCCAAACCCGCAGCGCCGCAAAAGACCATGGATATTATTGGTCTGCAAGGGTATTATATAAATAATACGTCCCTTGGCCGGCTGTTTGTCATAGAAGGAAAACTTGTAAGCAACCTCAATGCGCCAAAAGAGGTTACAGGCATGCATGGCATGATATTTGATAAAATGGGGAAAACTATAAAGGACGTATGGGTTGCGCCAGGAAGGATTGTAGCCCGGGATGAACTAAAGGCCATATCCGCGGCTGACCTGGGAAAAAGATTTAAAGATAGAAATGGCACAATACCGCCTAAAGGAACTGTACCTTTTATGATAGTCTTTCAAGGTGTTTCCGGTGAACTGGCAGAGTTCAGTGTAGAGGTTGGCCAGTAAATCCTCACACCAATTTGGTGGTGTTTATTTTTAATCTCAATTTTTCCTCTCAAGAATTTTATCCAATCCAATACTGGAAACAGAATTGCTCGCCTTTGTAAGAAAACTTACTAAAGATATATCATCTCTGCCTGAGCATGATATGAGAGTTCAGCCGCGCATATCCCTCGGCCTTCTGGAATTTCTTTTTTTCTCAGGAGCTGAAAAAATTGTTCAGGACGAAGAACTGCATCCGCAGATCAGAACGGCTGCAAAGGAACGGCTTGAAGAAAAATGGCAATTATGCCTTTTTGGCAGACTCTTCAGGTTTGGAGGGCGCTGATTCCAGTTTTTCCTTTTTGGGGGTTACATCAATTTCAGATTCAGAAGACGCCTTTTTAAAGTTTCTTATGGCTTCGCCAAGACCCGAGCCTATGCTAGGCAGTTTCCCAACGCCGAATATTATCAAAACTATTACGAGAATAACTATAAGTTCTGTTGTCCCTATTCCAAACATAAGAATCCTCCTTCAAAGATTTTAGTCTTGTTATTATTGCAGGATTGTTTTGTATATGTCAATAAAAATATTGAGAGTCACTGACAAAAGCCGGCTTATTGTTTTTTTGCTGATTTCCATTCTTCTCCATATTGGGATCCTTATGATTGTCCCCCAGACAAGAGAAGGTGAAAAGACCTTGCCAAAACTGATACCTATTGATGTGATAGAGCTTCCGCAGCCAGCAGAGATAAAGAAGCCCTTCACATCAGGCGGAGCCAGGGAGCAGCCCCATCCACTCTTGCCTTCTGTCCTTCCCTTCGCAGAAGAGAAAAGGATTGTAGAACCTCTGCTGCCTGCTAATCCCCCGACTCATCCTTCGGATGAGTTCCCCGCCCCCTTTGACACAGGAGAACAAAAGGAGGATTTTGACAAAGAGGCTGGGCTCCAGTTGCAGCAAAGCATTGCAACGGGAAGCGGGGGATTAGAGGAAAAGACTGAACAGGAACCTGCGATTAAAAAAGAGTCTGTAGAAGATGAAAAAACTCTCCCTTCAGAACCAATAGTAAAAGAGGAAAAACCTTTAAGCCTTTATCCCACAAAAGAACGTATCGCAGAGCTGTCTAAAAAATATGAAAAAGAGGCGCCTGTTGGAGAAAAAGACAGAGACATTTCTTTTGACACCAGCGAGCCGCGCTATACCTCATATTTTGAGGGGCTAAAGGCCAAAATTTACCATGAATGGGAATATCCGTATGCGGCTGCAAGTGGAGGCCAGGCAGGCAGGCTTTTTGTCCATTTTGTTATCTTAAAAGATGGAACATTAGAGGATGTAACGCTTATCAGAAGTTCCGGCTACCCCATGCTTGACAATGCTGCGATATCTGCTATAAGATTGGCAGCGCCGTTTTACCCTTTTCAAAAAAGCTTTGGCAGCCTTGAAAAGATAACAGTAAATGCCTCATTTGAATATATACTGTATCCATATATAAATAGGCAAAAGCGATAGGAGATATTATTTTGAGGGTATCTGAAATTTTTTTCAGCATTCAGGGAGAATCCACATATACAGGGCTTCCCTGTGTTTTTATAAGGCTTGCAGGCTGCAATCTTAGATGCACATGGTGCGATACAACATATACTCAGGTCTCTGAACAGGAAGAGGATTTTTCCATTGAACAGGTCATTAACGAAGTTAGAAAGTTTAATTGCCGCTTGGCAGAGATTACCGGCGGTGAGCCCATGTTGCAAAAGGAAACGCCCATGCTTATAAACAAGCTATTGAAACTTGGTTATGAAACACTCCTTGAAACCAATGGCAGCATAAGCCTTGAGCCGGTTAATGCCAATGCCATAAAGATATTGGACGTCAAATGCCCCTCCAGCGGCCATGATGGAAGCTTTTTAATGGAAAACCTCAAACTTATTACATTGCAGGATGAGATAAAATTTGTTATAGCTGACCGCAAAGACTATGAATTTGCGCGGTATTTTTTAGAAAGATGCATCAAGGACAAAACCGCCAAAATCCTTTTTGCGCCTGCGCATCCGCTCATGCCATCACAGGAGCTGGCAAAATGGATACTTGCAGACGGGCTTACAGTAAGACTTCAGCTCCAGATACACAAGTTTATCTGGGGAGAAGAGAAAGGAAGATAAACATAGATGCGGATGTTTGTTTTCAGCGCCTTAATTCTATATATTTTCAGCTTTTTTATTGTTGCCCTTTACCATATAACAAAGAAAGGGCTTTTTGCATCGCTTTCCAGAGCCGTTGTTGTTATTGGACTTCTTACACATACAATTGCCCTGTTTATAAGAACATACGAATCAGGCCATGCGCCGATGCTGGCCATGTATGAGACACTGCTATTTTATAGCTGGTCAACTGTTCTTGTAAGCGCTATTGTGATATTAAGATACAGAGAAAGGTTTACAGAGCTTATAACCATTCCTGTTGCCATTCTGGCCATGATATTCGCCCAGATAAGTGAAACGCCGGCTAAACCACTGACGTTAATCTTAAAGACCCGCTGGTTTGAGACCCATGTGATATCATCATTTGCAGCCTATGCCCTTTTTACACTGGCATTTTCCGGCGCAGTTTTATATTTACTTTCCGAACTCCAAACCATGTCATTGAGAACCAACGGTGAAGCAATCCCATCAACTGAGATTGCTTCGGGGCCAGAGCCCCTCGCAATGACAACCGCAGAACTTAAGAAAGACTTTCAGGACATTGCTCATCGCAGCATACTCTGGGGATTTTTCTTTTTCTCTGCATCCATGTTTGCAGGCGCAGTATGGGCATACCTTGCCTGGGGCGCATACTGGCTGTGGGAACCGAAGGTTATCTGGTCGTTTATTGTCTGGTTTTACTATGCAGGGGCTATGCATGCGTATTATGTAAAAGAGTGGCGCGGAAAAGGGCTGGCAATAGCAACTGTTGTCGGTTTTTTTGTGGCACTGTTTACTTATCTGGGGGTTAGTCTCTTAATGAAAAGCAGTCATAGTTTCTGATAGCTTCTTAAAAAGCCAGTAACTGGTTAATCTTTCTACCTCACATCCTAATACCCTTTAATCACCTTGTCCTAACTGAAGGTGATGCAACAAAATGATTTCGGGTAATGAATAAGTTAAGATACATATGCGACATTGAGGGGTAATGGATCATTATGCGAAGGCATAACCGATATTTAGTAGAATGGGAGGCTATAGGAGGTTTCAGCATATGCTCCATAGCCTTAATGGATTTGATGAGGATGAGATAGCAAAGCAGAAGATGAAGATTATAAAGTTCTATGAAGGATACGGGGAGAAGGCAACGATAGAGACCTTTGGC